>CAIXFP010000363.1 GCA_903918705.1 uncultured Pseudomonadota bacterium | reverse complement strand
TTGCCGATATGGGTCTGCGGCCCGGTCAGAGGAGCGACGGAACCGATCCTGATGACATCGCCGGTATCGGTCTTGCCGCAACCGGCAAGAGTAAGAGTCAGCGCGAGCGAGAGCGCGGGAAGTGCAAACTTGGCGAAATTCACCTGGAGTCCCCTGATGGCCTGAATAAACCGGCGATTTATATCACAGGACGCCCATCCATTCCGGCCGACGGCGGCACCTCTGAGGCTTCAGGCTGGAGGCCTGTCATGCTCCGCACATCCGGCTTGGCTGCCATGACAACGCATTCAGCGGTACACCAGCACAGGAATCTTGCAGTGGGTCAGCACTTTCTGGGTTTCCGAACCGAGCAAAAAGGCGCTGGCGCCGCGGCGGCCATGGGATGCCATGAAGAGAAGATCGCAGCCCTCCTCCTCGGCGGCGGCGATGATGCCCTCGTAGATAGCGGCACATTCGCCGCTCCGAGTGGTACAGGCCACGCCCGCGTCGGCGGCCTGCTGAGCCGCGCTGTTCAGCAACGTTTCCGCCTGCTTATCCATGGCATTGCGGAACACGTCGTAAGCCGCCATGTCGTCGAACATCGCCTCGCCGGCGAAGGGAGCCGGGAAATAGCCGGGTTTCGCGCAATAGAACACCAGTTCGGCACCGGCTTCCTTGGCGAAGGTGCAGGCGCGCGCCACGGTCGCGGTGGACAAATCGCCGCCATCGACGGGTACCAGAATTTTCTTGAACATGGATACCTCCGCTAATCATCCCGAACTTGGGACAAGGCCCCGGATATTCCGGCATTCAGTACCCGGTTGGAAGGGCCTTGTAGCAAACCCGACCAAGCCCGCGCGGTAGTCCTCTTTTCGACGCGGGTTGAGCCACCAAACGGACTGGGTTGTCTTTTTTAATCAATCAGATACGACCATTCCAGGGGTGGCACAAGGCTTGCGGTATCGCTTGTACCCCGCAGCCACAGGCCCCCATCATGACCCGCCGCATCATCATCGACGACACCACGCTCCGCGATGGCGAACAGTCCGCCGGGGTGGCCTTCACCCTGGAGGAAAAGCTCGACATCGCCCGCCGCCTGGGCGCCATGGGGGTGCCGGAACTGGAAGTCGGCATCCCGGCCATGGGCGCGCGGGAGTGCGAGGGCATCCAGTCCGTCGCCGGCCTGGCTCTGGGCGCGAAGCTGGTGGTGTGGAGCCGCATGCGAACGGACGACATTGCGGCCTGCCGCGACCTGAAGGTGGACCTGATCGACCTCTCCATTTCCGTGTCCGACATCCACATCGCACGGAAACTGAAGAAGGATCGCGCCTGGGTGCTCGCCACCCTACGCGACATGGTGCCGCGTGCTCTGGACCTGGGTCTGGAGGTGATCGTCGGCTGCGAGGACGCCTCCCGCGCCGACCTGGATTTCCTGATGCGGGTGGCGGATACCGCCCAGCACGCGGGTGCGCGCCGCCTGCGCTACGCCGACACGCTGGGGGTGATGGAGCCCTTCGGCGTCCATGACGCCATCGCCAGCCTGCGCTCTGTGTGCGACCTGGAAATCGAGATGCACGCCCACGATGATCTCGGCCTGGCAACCGCCAACACTTTGGCCGCCTGCCGCGCCGGCGCCACTCACGTCAACACCACGGTGAACGGGCTGGGTGAGCGGGCCGGCAACGCGCCTCTGGAGGAAGTGGCCCTGGGGCTGTCCAAGCTCTACGGCATGAGCACCGGCATCGATTTGTCCCTGTTCCCCGCGCTATCGGATGCTGTGGCCGACGCTTCCGGGCGCCCTGTGGCCTGGCAGAAAAGCGTGGTGGGCCAAGGCGTGTTCACCCACGAGGCCGGCATCCACGTGGATGGTCTGCTGAAAGATCCCGACACCTACCAGGGCTTCGACCCAAGCGAAGTCGGCCGCAGCCATACCCTGGTGGTGGGCAAGCATTCCGGCTCCCACGGCATCATGGCTGCCTACGCGCGCATGGGCCTCAGCTTGAGTCCGGTTGAAGCGCGGGAATTGCTGCCCGACATCCGCGCCTTCGCGGAACGCGCCAAGCGTTCGCCGGCGGACCACGAACTGCTGTTCCTCTACCAACGCCTCATCGGCCGGCTCGTGGCCAGCATGGTGCATTGAGGAGAGGGTGATGGGCCAGACGCAAACCAGCGCTGTTCTACCCTCCCCCGCGGGCGGGATAAGCAGCGACCTGGCAGGCGACGTCGGCCTGCCGGGTCGATCGCTTGGAAGTTCCATCGGAGGGGACGGGGGCAAGGGCGCCGACATCCCCGACAACCTTTACCGCGCCCCTCACCCCGGCCCTTTGCCGCCCGCGGGAGACGGAGTAAACCGTCACGGCCTACCCGGCCTGTTCACCCTGCTGCGGGAAGACGTGGCCTGCGTATTCCAGCGCGACCCGGCCGCCCGCTCCCGCTTCGAGGTGCTCACCACCTACCCCGGCGTCCACGCCATCCTGATGCAGCGTGTAGCGCATCGCCTCTGGAAAATCGGAATGCGCTATCCGGCGCGCTTCCTTTCCTGGTTCGCGCGCCTCGTCACCAACATCGACATCCACCCCGGCGCCACCCTGGGCCGGCGCTTCTTCATCGACCACGGCGCCGGCGTGGTGATCGGCGAGACCGCCGAGATCGGCGACGACGTGACCCTGTACCACGGCGTCACCCTGGGCGGCACCACCTGGAACAAGGGCAAACGCCATCCCACTTTGGGCAACGGCGTGGTGATCGGCGCCGGTGCCAAGATCCTGGGCGCCATCACCCTGGGCGACCAAGTACGGGTGGGCGCCAATTCGGTGGTGGTGAAGGACGTGCCGTCCCATCGCACCGTGGTGGGCATCCCCGGCAAGGTGGTGCTGCGCTCCGACGAGGAAGGCCCCGGCGCACTCGGGATCAACCTCGACCATCACCTGATACCCGACCCGGTGGGCCGCGCCATCGCCTGCCTGATGGAACGCATCGAAGTTTTGGAAAAAACCCTGCGCACCCGCGGCGAGCACGTTGACGGCCAATGCGGCACCTGCGAGGCCGACGACCTGTGCGGCTCCAGCGTTGCCCGCGCCATGACAAGGATGTGAGGAACCCATGGACCTGATGCAATTCGACCAGACCACGCTCTACTTCGACGATCCGCTGGCCCCCGAGATCGAAGGCCTGCTTCGGGAAGCCGGCGACTGCTATGGCGAGAGCGCGGCGGAAGGACTGCTGTTGCGCGCCTACTTTCTGGCCCCGGAACAGTTGATGGTGCTGGTGGCCCTGTATCGCTACTACTTCTACCAGCACCGTCTGGAAGACGCGCTCAAGGTGGCCGACCGCGCCCTGGACGTGGCCGGCCGCCGTCTCGACTTGCCGGCGCAATGGCGGCATCTGCACCCGGAACATGTGGGCCATGCGGTGCTGCGCTCCATGGGCTTGTTGCGCTTCTATCTGATGGTGTTGAAGGCCGCCGGCTACATCCAACTGCGCCTGGGCAACGCCAGCGACGGCCAGGCCATGCTGGAGAAGCTCGGCGAACTCGATAGCCACGACCGCCTGGGCGGCAAGGCCCTGCTGAATGTGGTGCTGGCCGAGCGCGAGGCGGTGGAATGAGCACGCCGTCGAGCTCGGCACAACCTACCCCCAACTTTACCAAAGGGGAGCGGGGGGGATTTCTCCGACGCTTGCACCCGCACGGCCCTGGGCGAAATCCCCCTCAGTCCCCCTTTTTCAAAGGGGGAAGCAAACCACCCCCCGGTGCCCCTCAGCCCCCCTTTGAAAAGGGGAGAACAGCAACCCATCCACCCCAAGGAATTATCATGGACGACCTGACCCTGGACGTAGCCCTGGAAGAATTGGAATCCGCCGAAGACTTCCTCCATTACTTCGGCGTCGCCTTCGACCCCGCCGTGGTCCACGTCAACCGCCTGCACATTCTGCAGCGCTATCACAACTACCTGGCCCAGGCCGGCGTGACGCCCGGCGACGACGCGGCCCGCCGCGCCCAGTACAGCGCCCTCCTCGCCCGCGCCTATCAGGACTTCGTGAAATCCGACGCCATCACCGAGAAGGTGTTCAAGGTATTCCGCATGCACGAGCCTCAGACCGCTTTCGTGCCGCTGACTTCCATCACCTTTGCCACGACGGCAACGGCCACGGGCGGTTGCCAGTGCGGTGGCAAGGGCGCCTGCCACAGTTCCGAGGCAGCCTTACAGGGCTGAACGCCATGGAACAACGCTTCGACTTCGGCGTGGCCGTGCGCCTGACCCGCAACGTGCGCAACGACGGCACATTTCCCGGCCTGGACGTGGGCAAGCTGCTGATCAAGCGCGGCAGCGTCGGCTACGTAATGAACGTGGGCACCTTTCTGCAGGACCAGATCATCTACACCGTCAACTTCCTCGACCTGGGCCGCGTCGTCGGCTGCCGCGACGAGGAACTGATCCCGGTCTCCGACCCCTGGGTGGAAAGCCGCTTCGAAACCCGGGAGAAGGTGAAGGCCCGATGCGCCTTCTCGATCCGCGGCGAAGTCGTGGTGCCGGCGGGCAGCGAAGGCGAAGTCTTCAAGGTCCTGCGCGACCTTCCCGATGTCGCCACGGC
>CAIXFP010000362.1 GCA_903918705.1 uncultured Pseudomonadota bacterium | reverse complement strand
TCCCGCGAAAGCGGGAATCCCGTTCGTAGGCCTGATTGCCTTAAAAACAATCAGATTAACAATCTGGATTCCCGCCTGGGCGGGAATGACGGTAGCTCACACTTCATGGCTACATCCCCGGAAGAAGTCGCCCACAAGCTCGGCTACGAGCGCCCCGCCGACCTGACCCTGCATCTCCCTCTGCGCTACGAGGACGAAACCCGCATCACGCCGCTGCGCGACGCCCGCCTGGGCGACACGGTCCAGGTGGAAGGCGTGGTGGAACACAGCGAAGTGCAGAACCGGCCGCGCCGGCAACTGGTGGTCCAGGTTCTCGACGGAGAAGCCCGCCTGGTTTTCCGCCTGCTGCACTTCTACCCGACCCAGGTGGCCCTGCTGAAACCCGGTACCCGGGTGCGCCTGCTGGGCGAAGTCCGGCCCGGTTTCTTCGGCGCGGAGATGGTGCATCCCCAATTCCGCGTAGTCCACGATCACACGCCCTTGCCGGACCACCTCACTCCGGTCTACCCGGCGGTGGCGGCTCTGTCGCAATACGCCATCCGCGTCGCGGTGGCCCAGGCCCTGGGCGAAGCCGACCTGTCCGACCCGCTGCCCATTCCCACCGGCTTCCCCGACTTCAAGGAAAGCCTGCGCAGCCTGCACCGCCCCGCGCCGGACGCCGATCTGGCGGCTCTGGAAGCCCGCGCCACCCCGGCCTGGCGGCGCATCAAGTACGACGAACTTTTGGCTCAGCAACTCTCTCTCCGATTGGCCGCGCGCCAGCGCCAGGTCCTGCGCGCCCCACCCCTGGGTGACGACGGCGGCCTCGCCACGCGCCTGCTGGCCGCCCTGCCCTTCGCCCTGACCGCGGCACAAAGCCGGGCGCTCGATGAAATCCGCCGCGATCTGGCCCGCTCGCAGCCGATGAACCGCCTGTTGCAGGGCGACGTGGGCAGCGGCAAGACCCTGGTGGCGGCGCTCTCACTGCTGCCGGCCCTGGCCGCGGGCCATCAGGTGGCGGTGATGGCCCCCACGGAGATCCTTGCCGAACAACTTTATCTCAAGTTCCATGAATGGCTGCCGCCCCTGGGGATCGAAGTGGCCTGGCTGGCTGCCGCCCTCAAGGGCAGGGCGAAAAAGGCGACCCTGGCGGGCATCGCCGACGGCCGCGTGCGGGTGGCAGTGGGCACCCATGCCCTGTTCCAGAACGAGGTGGTGTTCCAGGATCTGGCCCTGGTGGTGGTGGACGAACAGCACCGCTTCGGCGTTGCGCAACGGCTGGCAATGCGCGAGAAGGGCGAGTTGCCCCCTCCCCCTCTGGGGAAAGGCCGGGGTGAGGGAACCCGCGTCGATCAAACCACCACGCTCGATTCGCCCGCATTCCCTCGCCCCCAGCCCCTCTCACGGGGGGAGATGGGAGCCACCACCCCCCACCTCCTCATGATGTCCGCCACCCCCATCCCGCGCAGCCTGGCCATGAGCTATTACGCCGACCTGGACGTTTCGGTGATCGACCAATTGCCGCCGGGGCGCACGCCCATCGCCACCCGCACCATTTCGGCCGCCCGCCGCGGTGAGGTGATCGCCCGCCTGCGCGACTACTGCCTGGCGGGCGCCCAGGCATACTGGGTCTGCCCTTTGGTGGAGGAATCGGAAAAGTTGCAGTTGCGCGCCGCAGAGGAAAGCCACGCGGAACTGGCCTCCCTGCTGCCGGAGCTCAAGGTCGGTCTGGTGCACGGGCGCATGAAGTCCGAGGAAAAGACCGCGGTAATGGGCGCCTTCAAGTCCGGCGAATTGCATCTGCTGGTAGCCACCACGGTGATCGAAGTGGGCGTCGACGTACCCAACGCCGCCCTCATGGTGATCGAGCACGCCGAACGTTTTGGCCTCGCGCAACTGCACCAGCTGCGCGGCCGGGTCGGACGCGGCGCGCGAGAATCCTCCTGCGTGCTGCTCTACGAAGGCCCTCTATCCGATACGGCGAAACGGCGCCTGAAGATCATCCACGACCATAACGACGGCTTCGCCATCGCCCGCGCCGACCTGCAACTGCGCGGCCCCGGCGAGTTCCTTGGCGCCCGCCAGTCGGGCCAGCAACTGCTGCGCTTCGCCGACATCGAAGCGGACGCCGATCTTCTGGAACGGGCGCGCAATGCCGCCGCCGATCTGCTGGATCGGCATCCCGAGGAGGTGCGGCGCCATCTCGCACGCTGGCTGCCGCGTGGGTTGGAGATGTTCAGGGCGTGAGCCATCGCGTAGCGCCAGCACCTTGCCGGCCGCATGCCGCGCCCTGGTACACACCAACCAATGCCCGAGCAAAACTCTCGGTTTATAGCTAGCGCTCATATAATCGCCCCCCGCCCATTTGTCTGGAGGAGGAAACCCATGGACTGGCTGATACAACCCTGGCCCTGGTATGTAGCAGGGCCAATGATCGGTTTGATGGTTCCGCTGATGTTGTTCATCGGCAACCGCTCGTTTGGCATCTCCAACAACCTGCGCCATCTCTGCGCCATCACCCAGCCGCCCACAGTGGAAATCGATTTTTTCCGCTACAACTGGCGGGAACATACCTGGAGCCTGGTTTTTGTCATCGGCACCGCCCTGGGCGGCTATCTTGCCGGCGTGGCGTTCGCCAATCCGCACCCGGTGGCATTGAGCCTGGCCACCCTGAACATGCTGGCCGGTTGGGGCTTCACCCAGCCGGGACTCAGTCTGGTGCCGAAAGAGTTGTTCCACACCAGCGTGCACAACTTTACTTTCCTGTTCGCCTGCGGCGTCCTGGTGGGCTTCGGCACCCGCTATGCCGGCGGCTGCACCTCGGGGCACGCCATCACCGGGCTGTCCACGCTGCAACTGCCCTCCCTCTATGCCGTGCTCGGCATTTTCGGCGGCGGCCTCATCGCTTCCTGGTTCCTGGTTCCCTGGATGCTGCAATGACCCGGTACGTCCCCTACCTCCTCATCGGTGTGCTGTTCGGCTTCGTCCTGGTCAAGTCGGAAGCGGCGTCCTGGTATCGCATCCAGGAGATGTTCCATTTCCAGAGTATCCACATGTTCGGGATCCTGTTTTCCGCCATCGTCACCGGCATGCTCAGCATCCAGGAGGTCAAGTGGCTGGGCAAGCGCCGCGCCCTGGACGGCCAGGCCATCGAAATCCCGGAAAAGGCGCCGGGCCGGAAAAGT
>CAIXFP010000361.1 GCA_903918705.1 uncultured Pseudomonadota bacterium | reverse complement strand
CTACACTCTTTCCCTACACGACGCTCTTCCGATCTCTTGCCCATGGCCAGGGTCAGGGGCGAGGCGTTGTCGTTGTAGACCTTGGCGGAAAGAATTTCGGTGAGGCGCACGATCTGCCGCTGCATGTTGGGCAGTTCCAGTCCCATGCAGTTCTTGCCGGGGATGGTCTCCACCACCCGGATGCTCACCAGGGACAGGGAGCGGGCCAGGTCCTTGGCCAGGTTGGTGATCTGGCTGCCCTTGACCCCGGAAGCCGGCTCCACTTCGTAGCGGGTGATCACCGGACCGGGATAGGCGGCCAGGACTTTCACTTCGACGCCGAATTCCCGCAGCTTGCGCTCGATCTGGCGCGAAGTGGCTTCCAGGCCCACCTGGTCGACCTGGGTGGTGGCCACCGGCGGCTCGTCGAGCAGGCGCAACGGCGGCAGTTGGGAGTCGGCGGGATCATGGAACAGACGTTCCTGGCGCTCCTCCTGAACCCGCTCGGATTTGACGATGGCCGGGGGCGGCGCCTCGATGCGCACCGGGGCTTCCTGGACCATGCGTTTTCTCTCCTTGCGCACGATTTCCTCCCGCTGGCTGACCGCCACCATGCCCGCGCGGCGGTCGCGCCAGGCCTGCCAGAACAGCCAGGTCTGTTCAAGGCCGGTCTCGATGCCGCCGCCGAGCTTCTCCGCCAGGGTGATCCAGGACAGGCCGGTGAACAAACTGATGCCGGCCCCCCAGGCCAGCAGCAACAACACGGTGCCGCCATCGAAGCCGAACACGGTCTGCACCAGATGGGCCAGGGCGTCGCCGAGAGCGCCCCCCGCCCGCAGCGGCAAGGTGGCCTTGACGCTGTGGAAACGCAAGGCTTCCAGGGCGCTGCTGGTCAGCAACGCCAGGAAAAATCCGAGCAGGGTGATGCCCAGCCCATGGCGCTGTTCGCTCTCCGCCGTCTCGCCGATGCTGCGGTAGCCCCACCAGACCAGGAACAGGGAGAGCGCCACCCACCACCAGGCGGAAAGGCCGAACAGATAAAGCAGGAGATCCGCCGTCCACGCCCCGAAATGCCCGCCACTGTTGGCCACGACTCCATCCATGCCGGTGTGGGAAAACCCCGGGTCGCCGGCGTGATAGCTGAGCAAAATCATGCCGAGATAGACCGCGAGGCCCACGGCGGCGAGCCAGACGGCTTCGCGTAGTTGTCGGGCGACGCGGGGAGCCAGGGATTTCCTGGTGGATTTGGGAACGGCGCAGCGCCGGGATGACTTGCCAAGCATGGCGCGCACTATAAAGGAGGCGTTGCCTTATGCCCACGCGGATTGCATGGCCGGGCCTTCGGCGCGCCGCCCCACTTCGCGGCCGGGAGGCCGCTCCTACCGGGAACGCAGGCTGATCACCGGCCAGCCGCGGGTTTCCGCGTGGCGGCGCAAGGTGGCATCCGGGTCCACCGCCACCGGGTGATGCACCCGATCCAGCAGAGGCAAATCGTTGAGGGAATCGCTGTAGAACCAGCTTTCCGTCACGTCCGCCCAGGCCTTGCCCCGCTCCGCCAGCCATTGCTCCAGGCGCGTGACCTTGCCTTCGCGGAACGAGGGCAGACCGCTGACGGCACCGCTGAATTCGCCGTTCAATTGCTCCGGCTCGGTGGCGATCAAATGGGGCACGCCCAGATGCCGGGCAATGGGAGCGGTGACGAAACTGTTGGTGGCTGTGACGATCATACGGACATCCCCGGCGTGACGCGCAAGGAGTTCCGGGGTGCCGACGGCGATCATGGGGAGTATCCGGGTCGCCATGAATTCCCGGTGCCAGGCATCCAGTTGCGCGCGCGGGTGCCGCGCCAGAGGCTTCAACTGGAACGCCAGGAATTCGTGAATATCCAGGGTGCCGGCCTTGTACTGGTCGTAGAAGCGCTGGTTGCGCGCCTCGTAGACCTCGCGGTCGAGCACCCCCTGGTCCATCAGGAACTGCGCCCATTCGAAGTCGGAATCGCCGGCGAGCAGGGTGTTGTCGAGATCGAAGAGAGCCAGACGCATGATCGATAAGAGTTTCCTAATAGAATGGCGCGAAAGTATAGCGGACCGGACCCGATGAACATTGTCTCCAACAGCATTCCCCCGCACTGGCACCTGGCGCTCTGGTTCGCCAGCATCCTGATCGGCGGCCTGATCGCCTGGCGCGCAAGCTGGAAGATGCTGGCGGACCAGCGCAACCTGAACATTTTCCTGGGCGCCAGCGTGGCCGTACTGTCCTTGTGGCTGATCAAGACCGGGATCAAGCCGGGCCTGACCTTCCATCTCCTCGGCGCCACCGCCCTCACCCTGATGTTTCGCCCCCTGTTCGCGTTGTTCGGCATGGCCCTGGTGATCGCCGCCGTCACCTTCTGGCAGGGAGAATATGCCGCGTTCGCGCCCAATCTCCTGATCATGGGCGTGGTGCCGGTGGCGGTGAGTTGGGCGATTTTCCAGTGGGCGGACCGGCGCATGCCCAATCATTTCTTCGTCTACATCTTCGTCAACGCCTTTTTCGGCGCCGCCGTAGCGATCACCTTCGTCGGACTGGCTTCCACCGCTTATGCCTTTTTGTCCGGCGCCTACAAGCTGAGCTATCTGCTACGCGAATACCTGCCCTACTACCTGCTGCTGGCCTGGAGCGAGGCCTTCCTCACCGGCATGGTGCTGACCCTGCTGGTGGTCTATCGCCCGGCCTGGGTGGCCACCTTCGACGACAAGCGCTACCTGGAGGGGAAGTAGCGCCCGGCCTGGCCCTCGATAAGCCGGGAGCAACCTCATTGCATCCCGGCAAGCGCGGTTTCCCGGATGAACAGGCGGCCTTTCCCTTCGATCCGGGAACGATGGACACAAAAAACCCGCCTCGGGGGCGGGCGGTATTCCGAGCCTCGAATCAGGGACGGAGCTTCACATGGGTTTGCTTATCGGGCGTCGTGGCCAGCGCCGGCGTCCATTTTGTGCTCCATCTTGTTGGCGCCGTGGTGGCCATGCTTGTGATGGCCTTTGTGGTGAGCCTTGTGGTGATGCTCTGCCTTCATGGGCGCATCGCCCGCATGGGGATGCATGTCATCGCCATGCGCGCGCATGTCGTCGGCGGCCATGGCGGAACCGAAAGCCACGAGAGAGGCCGCGGCCAGCAGAGAAATCAGGGTTTTGCTCATATGTTGCTCCAGATGGTGTCGGGTGGAAGGGCTGTGCGGTCCGTCTGCACAGCGCCCCGCATTGTCGCGGGTTTGAGTTACGGGACACTTAAGGGCCGAATTGCGGCAAGCGTCCAGTCATCGTAGGCCTAGCGCACGGATTCAACCGCTGGTGTTGGGAGGCTTTGCGAGCCCCATGTTTCATGTGGCCGTCAGAACCATGCCCACGGCCAGCAAGCCCATGGCGGAGAAGTCCACCAGGATCATGGAGAGTTTGGTGGTGGCGCCAAAATCGCCGAACAGCATCAAGGCCACCGCGATGACGATCAGCGCCCATCCGGAAAGTTTGCGGGGTTTCATCGATTCCAGGTCCTCAATTGAATTCATGCGCGCCCGGGGCGTCCGGCTGTCCTTCGCCACGCAACCGGGCCGAGAGCGGGAGAGTTTAGCCGCAAAGTGCAGGCCATCGCCGCGGGCGACCGCCGGGATTTAGCGGTTCCCGGGCAAATCGGCCCGTCATTCCAGCGTTCGTCGCGGTGTCAGTGTGCCGCAAAGTTGCCAGGACCAGCCTGGGTGAACTGGCCGGCGGAATTCTTGTCCTTGCAAGATCTCCCGGCCATGACGCCGGACGTGGTTACCGCGCTTCGGCACACAGCACCAAGGTCGACATGATTCAGTATTCCGTACTTCCCATTCCCTCCCGGACACCGGCGAGGGGACGTCTGGCCCATCTGCGGCGTTGCATCGTGAATGCGATTCAGGCGGATGCCCTCAATGCCAAGGCGAGGGCCAAGATAGTCTTGCGCATCCTCTACAAGCCGTTGCAGGTGCTCCGCATCGAGCGCGTGCTGGATGCAAACGGGTTGGCCCGCATCAGTCGCAGGAATGTCAGGATTTACGAAAAGCCTACCCGCCCCTATCTCGCCAGCGGCCTGAGCACGACGGAAAAAGTCGATCTCATTACCAGCCATTACCTCAGCCTGCTCAGGCACTTCAGCGGGTCCAGCATCGAGGCCATGTACCTGTGCAAGCTGGTCGTGGCGATACCCTCCCTGGCGGCTTTGGGCGCCGAGGTGGACTTGCGTTATGACCGGCATATGGAGAAGGAAGGCGAATTGACCCTGTGGCTTTCGCTGGACGGGGCAACCCTGTTTTCGGCCACCTTCGTCCTGCACCCGCGCGCCCTGTACATTGGTTCGATGCAAGGAGGCAAGGCGCCCCAGGAGGAACTGCGGCGCTTCACCAAACTAACCCACGGCGTTCGTCCCCACAATTTCGTCATCTTTCTGATCCGCATGATCGCTGGGCTGTATGGCTTGCCCACCCTCATGGCGGTCAACAATCAGTCGCATGTCTACCAGGCGAAAAAACATACTCAGGATCGGATCCGCTTCGACTATGACGCTTTCTGGCTGGAAAACGGCGGCAAGCCCGACGCCGCGCGCTTCTTTACCTTGCCCGCGCAGTGGCCGCGCAAGGATCTGGCCGAGGTGGCGGCCAACAAGCGTGCGCTCTACCGGCGCCGCTATGAATTTCTCGACGCCTGCGCCCGCGAGTTCGCGGAGGCCCTGAAGGCCCTGGCCTGAATCCGCGACGAGGCTTCCGCAGGCGGCGCGGCCGCGCCGGTGCCGCAAGGCTCAATGTTCGAGCTGCAAGGCCGCCAGCCGGGCGTAGAGGCCCCCTTGCCGGCGCAGATCCGCCGGGGTGCCGGTTTCCACGATCCGGCCCTGGTCCATCACCACGATCCGGTCGACTTTTTGCACCGTGGCCAGGCGGTGGGCGATCACCAGGGTGGTGCGCCCGCGCATGGCGGCACTGAGCCCCTGCTGCACCAGGATTTCCGATGCCGCGTCGAGGGCGCTGGTGGCTTCGTCCAGCAGCAGCAGGGGGGCGCCTTTCAGGATGGCGCGGGCGATGGCGATGCGCTGGCGCTGGCCGCCGGACAGGCGGGTGCCGCGTTCCCCGAGAAAGGTCCGCCAGCCTTCCGGCAGGCGGTCGATGAACTCGTCCACCTGGGCCGCCCGCGCCGCCGCCATCACCTCCGCGTCGCTGGCGTCGGCGCGGCCGTAGCGGATGTTCTCCAGGGTGTTGGCGGAAAAGATCACCGGATCCTGGGGCACGATGGCGATGCCCCGGCGCAGGTCATGCAGGCGCAAGCGGCGGATGTCCTGGCCATTGAGGTGGATGCCGCCCGCCGACACGTCGTAATAGCGCAGCAGGAGCTGCATCAGGCTGGTCTTGCCGGCGCCGGACGGCCCCACCAGGGCCACGCTCTCGCCGGGGGCGATGTCCAGGCAGATGTCGTCCAGGGCATTGAGTTGCGGTCGGGCCGGATAGTGGAAGCTGACGTGGTCGAAACGCAGGGTGGCCCGCGCCGGCAGTAGCGGGGTTTCCGGGTTTGCAACCTCCTGGATGGCCGATTCCGCGTGGAGCAGGTCCAGCAGGCGCTCGGCCGCCCCGGCGGCGCGCATCACATCGCCCCACACCTCCGACAGGCTCCCCACGCCGCCGGCCACCAGCGCGGCGTAAAGGACGAAGGAGGCGAGCTGGCCGCCGCTCAGGCCGCCCTCGGCCACCTGATGGGCCCCGATCCAGAGCACGAAGAGGATGGTGCTCATGACGGCGGTGATGATCAGGGCCGTGAGGGCGGCCCGGACCCGGGTGCGGCGGATGGCGGTGATGAAACCGGTTTCCGTCCGCTCGGCGAAGCGGCGGGATTCCCACGGCTCCCGGGTGTAGGCCTGCACCGTGGGCATGGCATTGAGGATTTCGCCGGCCAGGGCAGAGGCGTCGGCGATGCGGTCCTGGGATTCCCGCGACAGCTTCTTCACCTTGCGGCCGATGGCCAGGATGGGCAGCGTCAGCAACAGCATCAGCCCGGCGATCAGGGAGAACAGATGGAGGCTGGTAAAGGCCAGCATGGCCATGCCGCCGACGAACTGGAACAGGCTGCGCAGGCCCATGGACATGGAACTGCCCACCACGGTCTGGATCAGGGTGGTGTCGCCGGTCAGCCGGGACAGCACTTCCCCGGTTTGCAGGGTTTCGAAGAATTGCGGCGACTGGGCCAGCACCCGCGCATACACGGCGGCGCGCAGGTCCGCGGTCACCCGCTCGCCCACCCAGGACACGGTGTAATAGCGCCCCGAGACCGCCAGCGCCCAGAAGCCGGCCAGTCCGAACAGAGCGATGAAATGCCCGTTCAGGCTCAACGACCCCAGCAGGCCGGCGTGGGGCTGGGCGCGGTGGCCGAAGCCGAAATCGATGAGATCGCGAAACGCCAGGGGCACCATCAGGATGGTGGCGGAACCCAGGCAGAGCAGGAGCAGGGCGAGGGCGATGCGCCCCCGGTAAGGCCGCAGGAACGGCCACAGGCCACGCAGCGCGGAGAGGGGGCGGGAACGGGCCGGAGACGTTCGGGGGTCGGGGAGCATGCGCCATTGTCGTTCAATCCGGAAATCGCGGTGGAACGGCCAGGGAGAAGTCATCGCAGGCTACTGAGTGCCCCCGCCTCCTTGCATGAGCGTCGTGCCGCTCAGAGGGAAGCATTTGCGCCGGCAGGAAGCGGCGTGCCAAGATGGTGCTTTGCAGCATCGCCACCCGCGCCGCCATGTCAGCCCCCTCCGTTTCACCCACCGCCTACCGGGTGCTGGGCGCCATCAGCTTCTCCCACTTCCTCAACGACACCATGCAGTCGTTGATGATCGCCATCTACCCGCTGTTCAAGGCCGGCTTGCACCTGAATTTCGGCCAGATCGGCCTGATCACCCTGGCCTTCCAGTTCACCGCCTCCCTGCTGCAACCTCTGGTGGGCTATTACACTGACCGCCGCCCCCTGCCCTTTTCCCTGTCCGTAGGCATGGGCTGCACCCTGGTGGGCCTGCTCGCCCTGGCCCAGGCGGCCACTTTCCCCATGGTCCTGCTGGCGGCCGCCCTGGTGGGCACCGGCTCGGCCATCTTCCATCCGGAATCTTCCCGGGTGGCGCGCATGGCCTCGGGCGGACGCCATGGCCTGGCGCAATCCATCTTCCAGGTGGGTGGCAACGCCGGCAGCGCCTGCGGCCCCCTGCTGGCGGCGTGGATCGTGCTGCCCCACGGCCAGCGCAGCATCGCCCTGTTCGCCCTGGTGGCGCTGCTGGCCATGATCGTGCTGGCCGGCGTCGGGGTGTGGTATCGCCGCCAGCATCGCCAGGCGGGCAAGGCGGTGCCATCCCCCCACGGCCTGCCGCGCCGCCGCGTGCTGGCCACCCTGGGGGTGCTCATGGCGCTGATCTTCTCCAAGTTCTTCTACCTGGCCAGCATCAACAGCTTTCTCATTTTCTATCTGATGCACACCTATCAGGTCGACACGCAAACCGCCCAATACCACCTGTTCTATTTCCTGTTCGCGGTGGCGGCGGGCACCCTGCTGGGCGGCCCCATCGGCGACCGCATCGGCCGCCGCCAGGTGATCTGGATGTCGATCCTGGGCGTCGCCCCCTTCACCCTGGTCCTGCCCTACGTGGGTCTGGCGGCCTCGGTGCCGCTGACCATGCTCATCGGTTTCCTGCTGGCTTCGGCCTTTCCAGCCATGGTGGTGTACGCCCAGGAGCTCATCCCCGGCCGGGTGGGCACCGTCTCCGGCCTGTTCTTCGGCCTGGCTTTCGGGCTGGCCGGCATCGGCGCCGCCGTCCTCGGCCAGTTCGCCGACCTGTGGGGCATCACCGCGGTTTACCGGCTGTGTGCCTTTCTGCCGCTGCTGGGCCTGCTGGCGGTGTTCCTGCCGGATCTGCGCATGGCGCCGCCGGATGCTCCCGGCAGGTTGGGCAAAGCGTAGTTCGTTGGGCACGCTGCGCTTTGCCCAACCTACGTCAAGATGTCACGAATCACTCCAGGTACCGCTCGAGCTCGCGCAACAGCGCCTGCAACCGATCCGCCAGTTCGGTGGCCGCCTCTCCGGCCAGCTTGAGCCGGGCTTCCGTAGCCTCGTCCCGCGCCGCCCGCGCCGCCGCGTCCGCCGCGCTGGCCTGAGCGTATAAAGCCTGCGCCTCGATGTTGCCGGTCAGGCCCTTGAGGCCGTGGGCGAGGTCGGACAACGCCTTGGCGTCTCCCGCGCGGGCGGCCCGGCGCAATTTGTCCGGGGTTTCCGCCTGGCTGTCGATCACGATTCCCAGCAGTTTCCGGATGAAGTCGCCACGCCCCTGATAACGCTCGTTCAGCGCCGCCCAGTCGATCAGGCCGGAGCCCGCCTCCGCCACCGCGCTCGCCACGCCGGCGCGGGTGCCGGCCGCGCTCGTGAGCGGCCGCGCGGTAACCTGGCCCAGGATGGCCGCCACCAGCCGATCCGGGTCGATCGGCTTGATGACATGGTCCACCATGCCCGCCGCCTCGCCGCGCGCGTGTTCCTCCGCCATGGCATGGGCGGTCAGGCCGATCACCGGCAACCCCGGTGCGAGATCGCGCAACAGCCAGGTGGCCTGGTAACCGTCCATCACCGGCATCTGCACGTCCATCAACACCACGTCGAAAGCCGCCGCGCCGTGTTCCGCCAGACGGTCCAGAGCCTGCCGGCCATTCTCGGCAAACACCACGGTGGCGCCTTCGTGTTCCAGCAGATCTTGCAGGATCAGGCGGTTGATCTCCACGTCTTCCGCCGCCAGGACCCGCAAACCGGGCAGACGCGGCCCTTCACCGGCCACGATGGCGGTTTCCACCGTCGCCGCCACCGCCGGCAGCGGCAGGTGCAGGAGGAACACGCTGCCGTTGCCCATCTCGCTTTCCACGCCGATGTCGCCGCCCATCAGGCGCGCCAGATCGCGGCTGATCGCCAGGCCAAGGCCGGTGCCGCCGTATTGCCGGGTGGTGGAGGCATCGGCCTGCTCGAAGGCGCCGAACAGGCGGGAAACCTGTTCCGGCGTCATGCCGATGCCGCTGTCGGCCACCCGGAACAGGATCTCGTCACCCACCCGGCCCACGCTGAGCGACACCTCGCCGCGTTCGGTGAACTTGATGGCGTTGCCGAGCAGGTTGAGCAAAATCTGTTCGAGCCGCAGCGCGTCGCCCGCCACCCAGGCCGGCAGGTCGCCGCCCAGGTCCAGGGTCAGCGCCAGGCCCTTGGCGGCGGCGCGTTCCCGGCTCAGGTCGATGGCATGGCGCGGCGTGGCGGCAAGCTGGAAGGGCCGTGTCTCCACCGTCATCTTGCCGGCCTCGATCTTGGAGAAATCCAGAATGTCGTTGATCACCCCGAGCAGATGCTGGCCGGCGTCCAGGATATGGCCGAAGATTTCCCTGACGCTGCGCCCCTCGCAGTCGCGCAGGCCGATGCGCGCCATGCCCAGCACGGCATTCATCGGGGTGCGGATTTCGTGGCTCATGTTGGCCAGAAAATCGCTCTTCACCCGCGACAGGCGCTCCGCCTCCAGGCGCGCCGCTTCGAGTTCGCTGGTGCGGGTGGCCACCAGATCCTCCAGGTGATGGCGGTGCTGATCGAGTTCCCGGCCGATGCGTTTCTTCTCGGTCACGTCCTCGCTGATGGCGACATAGTGGGTGATGTCGCCGTGGCCGTCGTGGATCGGGGAAATGCTGTGATAGGCGTAATAGAGTTCGCCATCGCGGCGCCGGTTGACCACCTCGCCCCGCCAGGCCAGGCCCCGGCCCAGGCTGTCCCACATGGAGGCGAAGGTTTCCCGCGGGGTCTCGCCGGATTGCAGCATGCGCGGGTTCTTGCCGAGCACTTCCTCCGGGCGGTAGCCGGTCGCCACGGTGAAGGCCGCGTTGACGTATTCGATTTCCACCCGGCGGTTGGTGATGACGATGGCGTGGGTACCCTGCTCCACCGCGCTGGACAGCTTGCGCAACATCTCTTCCGCCGCCAGGCGGGCCGTGATGTCGCGGAGGAAGACGAAGTAACGGCCACCGAATACCGAGCAATGGGAGGCGCTGACTTCGATGTCCAGAAGGCGGCCGTCCTTGGCGCGGTGCCGGGTCTGGAACAGGAGATGGCCGTCACGGATGCACTGTTCGAGCTGCGCCGCCGTGTCCTCGGGCCGTTCCAGGGCATCCAGATCCCAGATATGCATGGCCAGCAGTTCCTCGCGGCTGTAGCCGGACAGGCGCACGTAGGCGTCGTTGACTTCCAGCAAACGGCCTGTCCCGTCCACCATCCAGTAGCCGTCCCCCGCGGTCTCGGCCACCAGGTGGTACATCAGCTCGCGGTCGCGCAGGGCGGCCTCGTCGAGGGCGCGCCGCGCCTCGGTGCGCTTGCGCTGGATGTAGGCGGACAGGATGTGGGCCACCGAGGCGAGGAATTCCTCCCGCGCCGGATCCCGCGCGCTCCCCGCCGGCACGTGCAGCACCAGGACGCCCAGCACCCGCTGCTCGACCAGCAGCGGCAGGCAGTAATGGCCGTGGTCCGGCATGCCGGGGTAATGGACCTCGTGGCGCGCGTCGATCCGCTCGGCGTACACCACCTGGCGGCTGGCGGCGGCGCGGCCGCACAGGCAGTGGCCCAGGGGCAGCCGCGCACAGCGTTCGACGACCTGCGGCGGCACATTGTGGCTCACGCTCAATTCCAGGTGCTCGCCGTCTTCCGCCAGCAGATGGACGGCGCCCTCGGGCAGCAGGGACAGCCAGGACACGGCGAGCAACTGCTCCAGGCAGGTGGAAAGGGTTTCCTTCAGGGGGCCGCCGTCCAGCACCGTCTCCAGCAATTGCCGCAGGAGCGACTGGCGCTCGCCGTCCTCCCGGATGCGCAAGGCGGCCGCCTGGGACTCGCTGATGTCGGTGAGCGTCAGGCGCAGGGTCGAACGGCCATCGGCGGCCACCAGGCGCCGGCAATTCACATGCACCTGGAGGGGCGAGGCATCGGCCCGCGCCAGGGCCACATCGACGTTCCGCTCCACCAGCCCGGTCTTCGCACTGATGTAACAATGGAACCAGGCATCCCGGTCGGCGGGCGTGACCAAGGCATCGAAGCGGCGCCCGAGCAATTGCCGGCGCTCCAGCCCCAGCAGGCTGCATGCGGTGAGATTGGCTTCGGCGATGAGGCCGGACTCGCCAAGGGTGAGATAGCCCACCGGGGCGAATTCGTAGAGATCGGCATAGCGCCGGGCGTAGTCGTCGCGGGTGAGGTCGGCGTGGAAGGCGCCCAGCGGCGGGAAGTTGACGCCCTGGAGGAAGACTGGGCGGCCGTTGACGCTGCACACCCAGGGGTCGGCGCCCGCGGG
>CAIXFP010000360.1 GCA_903918705.1 uncultured Pseudomonadota bacterium | reverse complement strand
GTGCCGGCTTTGCACAGCCGGCCCGTTCCGCGTGCGCGAAGCAGTGCTCCGCGAAACACCCGCTCCACCCTCGAGGGAGGAATCGCGCCCCCTTTGTGCGTTTTCAACGCATCCGGCCTAGGGCCGGACCCGCCGTTCGGCGGTCCTGCGCAAGCCGTTGGCTTGCTGGTGGGCGGCCGGGCGTGGGCGCTCTGGACGACCCTCCTGTCGCTGCGCGACATCCTCCCCGAGGGAGGAATCGCGCCCCCTTCGGGCGGCCGGGCGTGGGCGCTCATGTCGGGAACATGTCCTTGTTCATCGCCACGGCGCGGGCATCGGCGGAGGAGATGGCATTGCGTTTCACCAGTTCGCTCAGGGCCTGGTCCAGGGTCTGCATGCCGATGGATTGGCCGGTCTGGATCGAGGAATACATTTGCGCCACCTTGTTCTCGCGGATCAGGTTACGAATGGCCGGGGTGCCGATCATGATTTCATGGGCAGCCACCCGGCCGCTGCCGTCCTTGCGTTTCAACAGGGTTTGCGAGATCACCGCGCGCAGGGATTCGGACAACATGGACCGCACCATTTCTTTCTCGGACGCCGGGAACACGTCGACGATCCGGTCCACGGTCTTCGCCGCCGACGAGGTGTGCAGGGTGGCGAACACCAGGTGGCCGGTTTCCGCGCCGGTCAGGGCCAGGCGTATGGTTTCCAGGTCGCGCAGTTCGCCCACCAGGATGATGTCCGGGTCTTCCCGCAGGGCCGAACGCAGCGCCTCGGAGAAGCCGTGGGTATGGGGGCCGACCTCGCGCTGGTTGATCAGGCACTTCTTGCTCTTGTGCACGAATTCGATGGGATCCTCGATGGTGAGGATGTGGCCGAACATGTTCTCGTTGACGTAGTCGATCATCGCCGCCAGGGTGGTGGACTTGCCGGAACCGGTGGGGCCGGTCACCAGCACGATGCCGCGCGGTTGGTCGGAAATCTCCTTGAAAATACGCGGCGCCTCCAGTTCCTCCAGGGTCAACACCGTGCTGGGAATGGTCCGGAAAACCGCGCCGGCGCCGCGCTCCTGGGTGAAGGCATTGACCCGGAAGCGGGCGATGTTGGGCAACTCGAAGGAAAAATCGACTTCCAGGTGCTCCTCGTATTGCTTGCGCTGGGAATCGCTCATGACGTCATAGATCATGGCGCGGGTCGACGTATTGTCGAGGGGTGGCAGGTTGATGCGGCGGATGTCGCCATGGACCCGGATCATGGGAGGCAATCCGGCGGAGAGATGCAGGTCGGAGGCTTTGTTCTTGACCGAGAAGGCGAGGAGCTCGGAAATTTCCATTACAATTCCATTAGTTTTCCATCAGTTACGTGCATTTCCGCAGGAGTTGGATTCATTATGGGTGCGATAGCCGCCGCCGTGCAAGCCTGCCGGGAGCGTATCGAAGCTGCCTGCGCCGCCGCAGGACGAGGGTCTGATTGTGCGCGTTTGCTGGCGGTCAGCAAGACCTTTCCCGCCGCCGCGGTCCGCGAAGCCCATGATGCCGGACTGACCGCATTCGGCGAAAGCTACCTGCGGGAAGCGCTGGACAAACTTGACGCTCTCGCCGATCTCCCCCTGGAATGGCATTTCATCGGCCCCCTGCAAAGCAACAAGACGCGCCCCATCGCTGAACGCTTCGCCTGGGTCCACGGCTTGGAGCGGGCAAAGATCGCGCACCGCCTGTCGGAACAGCGCCCCGCCACCCTGCCCCCCCTCAACGTCTGCGTGCAGGTCAACGTCAGTGGCGAAGCCAGCAAGCATGGCGTGGCGCCGGACCAGGCGCTGGATCTGGCGCGCCTGGTGGCGGGCCTGCCCGGCCTGCGGCTGCGCGGCTTCATGGCCATACCCGAGGCGGACGCCGATGCCGCACGGCCCCATTTCGCCCGCCTGCGCCTACTCCTGGAGCAGGCCCGGGTTGCCGGCCTGGCGGTGGACACCCTGTCCATGGGCATGTCGGCAGACCTGGAGGTGGCCATCCAGGAGGGTTCCACCCTGGTGCGGGTGGGCACGGCCATCTTCGGAGCGCGTGATTACTCGGGACGGCTTGAGCCGGCTCCCTCTCCCCCGGCCCCTCTCCCGCTGGTGGGCGAGGGGAGTTAAACAAGGACACACTTCATGAAACTCGGCTTTATCGGCGGCGGCAACATGGCGGCCGCCATGATCGGCGGCTTGCTGCAAAAGGGATTTGCCAAGGAAGACATCATCGTCGCGGAAGCCTTGCCGGAGCGGCGCGACTGGCTGCGGCGGGAATTTTCCGTGGCGGTGGCGGCTGAGTCGGCCGCCACCATGGCGGCCGATGTGGTGGTCCTGGCGGTGAAGCCGCAGCAGTTGCGCGACGTGCTCACCGCCCTGCCGGCACCGCGCCCCGAACAACTCATCGTTTCCATCGCCGCCGGCGTGCGGGCCGGCGACATCGCGCGCTGGCTGGGCGGCCACCAGAGCGTGGTGCGCGCCATGCCCAACACGCCGGCCCTGGTGGGCGCCGGCATCACCGGCCTCTATGCCCTGCCCGGCGTCAACCCGGAACAGCGGGAGCAGGCCACGCGCCTGCTGGAAGCGGTGGGCGGCGTGGTCTGGGTCGACACGGAAGCCCAGATCGATGCGGTCACCGCCATCTCCGGCAGCGGCCCGGCCTACGTCTTCCTGTTCATCGAAGCCCTGGAGCAGGCCGCCGTGGACCTGGGCCTGCCCGCCGACACCGCGCGCCAACTCACCTTGCAGACCTTCCTCGGCTCCTCCGTCCTGGCCATCAGGGATAGCGCCACGCCGGCCGAGTTGCGCGCCCGCGTCACATCCAAGGGCGGCACCACCGAACGCGGCATCCTGGCGCTGGAACAAGGCGGGGTGCAACACGCCATCGGCCTGGCGGCCCGGGCGGCGGCGGCGCGGGCTGGTGAAATGGGCGACCTGTTCGGGAAAGACTGATGTTCACCGATGCAATGGACTTCCTCCTGCGCACGGCCTTCGATCTGATCGCCAGTGCGTTGTTTTTGCGGTTCTGGATGCAATGGGCGCGGGTGCCCTTCCACAACCCCTTCGCCCAATTCGTGGTGAAGGTCACGGATTTCGCGGTCAAACCCCTGCGCCGGTGGATACCGGGTTTTTTCGGCCTCGACTGGGCCAGCCTGATCCCGTTCTATGTCGCGGAACTGCTCAGCCTCCTGGGTGGCCTGTGGCTGCACGATTACCCGTTCGCCGCGGCGGGCATCGCGGTGCTGCCCGGCATCCTGCTCCTGGCCCTGGCCACCGCCGTGCGCCTGGTGCTGTACCTGCTGATCGGCTTCGTCCTGTTGCAGGCCGTCCTGAGTTGGGTCAACCCGTTTTCGCCCCAGGCGCCCCTGTTCTACGCCCTGGCGCGCCCGGTCCTGGCGCCGTTCCAGAAACTCGTGCCGCCCATCGGCGGCATCGACCTCACGCCCATGGTGGCACTGATCGTGGTGCAACTACTGCTGATCGCCCCGGTCTCCGCCCTGGAGCGGCTGGCACGCGGGCTGGTATGGTGACGCCCTGGCTGCGCGCGCGGGACGGTGGCGTCGAGATCACCGTGCACATCCAGCCCGGCGCCGCGCGTAGCGAGTTGGCCGGGGAACATGGCGAGGCCCTGAAGGTCCGAATCTCGGCGCGACCGGTGGAAGGGGCGGCCAATGCCGCCCTCACGGAATTCATCGCGGAGTACCTTGGTGTGGCGCGGCGTGAGGTTAGAATCGTGCGCGGTGAGAAATCCCGCCACAAAGTGCTCTGGGCGCCCATTGCTCCAGAACTGGCTCGGCGGCGGATAGAGGGGAATTATTAATGAATTACGGCCTGGAAAGCGGCATTACCCGATTCCGGCATAGGCGCGACCGTTTGGTGAAAGTGGTCAGCGCCTATAAGGATTGGCTGGAAAAGTATGCCGAAGTGGAACCGGCACAGTTGCTACGCCTGTTCGACCTGACCGAGAACCTGAAGAAAGACCGGCTGATGCTGGCCTTCGTCGCCGAGTTCAGCCGCGGCAAGACCGAGCTCATCAACGCGCTGTTCTTCTCCGACTTCAAGCAGCGCCTGCTGCCCTCGGATGCCGGTCGCACTACCATGTGTCCGACCGAAATCTTCTACGACACCGACACCGAACCCTATATCCGCCTGCTACCCATCGAAACCCGCTTCCGCGACGACAGCATCACCACGTTGAAGCGCCTGCCGGTGGAGTGGAGCACGATCAGGCTCGACGTTGCCGATCCCAGTGCGATGATCAACGCCATGCGCAAGCT
>CAIXFP010000359.1 GCA_903918705.1 uncultured Pseudomonadota bacterium | reverse complement strand
CTCGGTATAGATACGCAACGGCTGCTTGGGCCGATAATCGGTCAGGCTATCCAGGCTGGGCAGGTTGGGATAAATCAGCGCGGCGGAGAGTCCGGCGACGGCGGTAGCCATGACGACCAGACCGGCGGCCCCTGCCAGGAAAAAGTGCCACCAACGGGTCATGTCGAACTCGATGCAAGAGGTGGGGATTTGACGGCGGAGAAAATTACTTGTGCGGAATAATTCAGTTGTTGCTAGGATTTAGCGCGCTTTATTAAAGAAGCGCTCGAACCGACTATAGGTAAAGGGGAATTTGTTGAGATTTGCATTTCCAGGCCAGAGATTCCGACCCCTGATCGGCGTCGATATTAGCTCATCGGCCGTGAAAATGCTTGAGCTGGGCCGCAGTGGCAAGGACATGCGCCGCGTCGAGCGCTACGCCATCGTGACCCTGCCGAAGGAGGCCGTGGCCGACGGCGCCATAGCCAAGCCCGATCTGGTGGAAGCCGCGCTGCGGGACTGCTGGAAGGCCCTCGACACGCGTACCCGAGATGTGGCGCTGGCTTTGCCCGCTTCCGCCGTCATCACCAAGAAGATCCTCCTGCCCGGCACCGCCAGCGAGGCGGAGATCGATACCCAGGTGAACGCGGAAGCCAACCAGATGGCCGCTTTCTCCCTGGACGAGGTCAGCCTGGACTACCAGGTGTTGGGGCCCAGTACCCGCAGCCCGGGCGAGAACGACGCCCTGGTCGTGGTGTCGCGGCGCGACCGGGTGGAGGAACGGGTGGCGCTGGCCGAAGCGGTGGGGCTGAAGACGGTGATCATGGATGTGGATACCTTCGCCACGCTGACCGCCTTCGAGCAGATGGCCTTTCACCTGCCCGACAACGGCCGCGGCCAGACCGTCGCCATCATCGACATCGGCGCCAACACCACCCACGTCAACGTGCTGCACGACAACCATCCGGTATATCAGCGCGAACACACCCTGGGCGGCAACATGCTCACCAATGAGATCGCGCGCCGCTTCGACCTGCCCACGGAAGAAGCGGAAGACGCCAAGCGCAAGGGCCTCTTGCCGGACAGCTACGAATCCGAAGTGTTGCAGCCGTTCCTGGATACCGTGGCCCTGGAAATCGGTCGCGCCCTGCAGTTGTTCTTCTCCGCGACCTCGCACCAGACTATCGACCACATCCTGCTCGCCGGGGGATGTGCCGCCATTCCGGGGCTCGACGACGTGGTCCACAGCAAGATGCACACCAGTACGCTCATCGCCAATCCCTTTGCCAAAATGGCGGTATCCAGCCAGGTCAAGGCGCGGCAACTCGCCTCCGAGGCGCCGGCGTTGTTCGTCGCCTGCGGCCTGGCCCTACGCAAGTTCGATCCAGCATGACGAATGCCATTCGCATCAACCTGCTGCCTCACCGCCAGTTGCGCCGCGCGCAGCAACAGCGGCTGTTCGCCGTGCTGGCCGTGGCCGTGGCCGGGCTGGGCCTGGCCGCGGTCGCCGTGGGTCAGGCCCAGCTCGTCAATGCCAAGAACGCCCAGGATCGGCGCAACAGTTTCCTGCGGGATGAAATCGCCAAGCTGGACAAGCAGATCGCCGAAATCAGGCATCTTCGGGACAAGACCCAGGATCTGCTGGCGCGCAAGACCGTGGTGGAAAACCTGCAAAGCAACCGTACCGAGGCGGTGCGGATGTTCGACCAACTGGCGCGGCAACTGCCCGAAGGGCTTTATCTGAAAAGCGTCAAGGAGACGGGCGACAACGTCGCCCTGAGCGGCTACGCCCAGTCCAGCGCGCGCATCTCCACCTACATGCGGGCGCTGGCCGGGACCTCGTTGTTCCGGGATCCGGTCCTGGTGGAGGTGAAGGCGGCGGAAGTCGCCAAGCTGAAGGTCAACGAATTTTCCATGACCGTGAAAGTTTCCCACCCGGTCCCGGCGCCGGAAAAAGGGAAGGGCGGCAAGCCATGAACTGGTCCGAGCTCAACAACCTCGACCTGAAAAACGTCGCCAGCGCGCCCTTGCCGGTGCGCGCGCTGGTGCTGCTGATCCTTTTCATCGCCGTGCTGGGCGGCGGCTGGTACCTGTTCTGGTCGGGCACCCTGAAGCAGCTCAATGACTATCGGCAGGAAGAACAGACCTTGCGCGACAGCTATGTCGCCAAGAAAACCCAGGCTTACCATTACCTCGCCTACAAACAGCGGCTCACCGAAGTGGAGCAGTCCCTCGCGTCCCTGTTGCGGCAGCTGCCCAACCGCTCGGAAATGGATGCCTTGCTGACCGACATCAATCAGGCCGGCGTGGGCCATGGGCTGGAGTTCGAGCTGTTCCGCCCCGGCATCGAGACCATGGCCGATTTCTATGCCACCCTGCCGGTGGCGATCAAGGTGACCGGAAGCTATCAGGACATCGGCGGCTTCGTCTCAGATCTGGCCAAACTGCCGCGCATCGTGACCCTGCATGACATTTCCCTGACCCCGACCAAGGACACCACCCTGTCCATGGAAGCGCGCATCCAGACCTACCGTTACCTCGACGAGAACGAGCTGGCGGCCGCCAAAAAGCAGGGGCAGAAGAAATGAGCCGTTTCGCGCTGTTGCTCCTGGTGCTGCTGGCCGGTTGCGGCAAGGACGAATTCGCCGATCTGCGCGCCTTTCTCGCCCAGGCCGGCAATGGCGCCCAGCAGAAACTGGAACCGCTGCCGCCGGTCAAGCCGCAAGAGGAATTCAAATACGATCCGACCGCGCTGCCGGACCCCTTTCGACCGCGCAGCATGAAAGCCAGCAAGGGGGGCAGCGGCATTCAGCCCGACCTCACCCGTCCGAAGGGGCCGCTGGAGCAGGACCCCCTCGATGGCCTGCACATGGTCGGCACCCTCTACAAGGGCAGCCAGTTGTATGCCCTGGTGCGGCGGCCGGACAACACCCTGTACCGGGTGACCAAGGGGGATCACATCGGCCAGAACTTCGGGGTCATCACCTCCATCACCGAATCCAGCATCGAAATCAAGGAAATTGTCCAGGACGGCGCCGGCGACTGGGCGGAATCGAAGGCCACCATGGCCCTTCAGGAGTAATCGGTATGAAAGCGAAGTCTTCCCTCTGGCGACTGGTCGTGCGCCAACTGCTCTGCCTCCTGGTTCTGGCGCCGCTGGCGCTGCCGGCCCCAGCCCAGACGGCGGCCACGACGAATGCCGAAAGCGATGTCGCGGCCAATGTCCTGAACAGCGTCAACCTGACTCAGGGGAACAACGACAGCCAGGTGGTCAAGCTGGTGTTCCAGAACCCGGTGGCGGCACTGCCGATAGCCTTCACCACCAGCAACCCGCATCGCCTGGTCCTGGACTTCCCCGCCACCACGAACGCCCTGCCGCGCACGACGGAGAGCGCCGACTCCAGCCTGGTCAGGAACTGGCAGGTGGCGCGGGCGGGAGAGCGCACCCGCGTGGTGCTCAATCTGGCCGGGCCGGCCACCTATGAATTGCGGCGCGACCGCAATCTGGTGCTGGCCGTCCTGCACAGCGCCGGCGTCCCCCCGGGCACCCCCGCACCCGCCCGTTTCGACGAGGCGGGTCCGGTCAGCGACCACGACATCCGCGACATCGATTTCCGCCGTGGCAAGGACGGCGAGGCGCGCGTCCTGATTACCCTTTCCGACCCCGGCGTCGGCGTCGACATCAAGAACCAGGGCGGCGCGATCCAGGTGGACTTCCTCAACACCGCCCTGCCGGCGCCCCTGCAGCGGCGGCTCGACGTCACCGATTTCGCCACCCCGGCGCAAACCGTGGAGAGCTACGCCCAGGGCAAGAACACCCGACTGCTGGTCAAGTCCAAGGGCAAGTGGGACTACTCCGCCTACCAGGCAGGCAATCTCTTCACCCTGGATGTCCGTTCCCTGGAAGGGCCGCAAACCGATGGCGTGGCCAAGCCGCAATACAGCGGCGAGAAACTCTCCCTCAACTTCCAGAACGTGGAAGTGCGCTCGGTGCTTCAGGTCATCGCCGACTTCACCGGCCTCAACATCATCACCAGCGACACCGTCTCCGGCAACGTCACCCTGCGTCTGAAGGACGTGCCCTGGGATCAGGCCCTGGACATCATCCTCAAGGCCAAGGGCCTGGACAAGCGGACCACCGGCAACGTCATCTGGGTGGCGCCGCGCGACGAACTCGCCGCCAAGGAAAAGCTGGAACTGGAG
>CAIXFP010000358.1 GCA_903918705.1 uncultured Pseudomonadota bacterium | reverse complement strand
CGCCATGCGCATCACCGAGTCGCACACCGCGATGTCCTCCTCCAGGCTGGGCATGCCGAAGGACACGCCAGGCTCGGTGACGGTGCGGTTGAGGCTGGCCAACTCCTTGTATTCCTGCTCGGTGTTCCAGTCGATGCCCTTGATGTTGTTGCCCAGCTTCACCATCAGGGGGCCCAGGCCGATGAACTTGTTGTAGGTTTGCCCGTAATCCCGCTCCACCAGCTTGATCAGGGGCATGGTCTTGCCGGGGATCGGATCGCAGTCGCCCCGCTTCCAGTCGCGCACCTGGCCCAGGGGCTGGGCCATCTCGAAGGCGGAATCGTGCTGCATGGGCAGGGCCACCACGTCCTTGCGGGTGCCCAGGTGCTTGGCCGCCAGCTTGGAGAAGGTCTTGGCCAGGGCCTTGAAGATCTGCCAGTCGGACTTGGATTCCCAGCCCGGGCTCACCGCTTCGCTCAAGGGGTGGATGAACGGGTGCATGTCCGTGGTGTTGAGGTCGTGCTTCTCGTACCAGGTGGCGGTGGGCAGGATGATGTCGGAGTAGGCGCCGGTGGAGTTGAGGCGGAAGTTGATGTCCACCATCAGGTCCAGCTTGGCGGTGGGGCCCTTCTCGTGCCACTTCACTTCCTTGCAGTGGTTGCCGTCGCCGCCCTCGCTCATGACGCCGTTTTGCGCCCCGAGCAGGTGCTTGAGGAAGTACTCGTGGCCCTTGGCGGAAGTGCCGATCAGGTTGGCGCGCCAGACGATCAGGTTGCGCGGCCAGTTCACCGGGTTGTCCGGGTCGGCGAAAGCCACGTCCAGGGCGCCGGACTTCAACTGCTCGGCCACGTACTTGGCCGTGCCGGCTTCATCCGTGGCACCGGCTTTGGCGGCCTCCTTGGCCAGTTCGATCGGGTTGCGGTTGAAGTGGGGCGCCGAGGGCAGCCAGCCCATGCGGGTGGCGGCCACGTTGTAGTCGGCCAGGGAATAGCCCTTGTTGCGGTTCTTGCCGGCGGGGGAGAGCAGGTCGTCGGCCTTCACCGATTCGTAGCGCCACTGGTCGGTGTGGAAATACCAGTAGGAGGTGGAGTTCATCTGCCGCGGCGGACGGTGCCAGTCCAGGCCGAAGGCGATGGGCGCCCAGCCGGCTTGCGGCCGCAGCTTTTCCTGGCCCACGTAATGCGCCCAGCCGCCGCCGCTCTGGCCGACGCAACCGCACAGGTGCAACAGATTCATGATGGCGCGGTAGGACAGGTCGTTGTGGTACCAGTGGTTGATGGCCGCCCCCATGATCACCATGGACTTGCCCTTGGTTTTCGCGGCGTTGTCGGCAAACTCGCGGCCGGTGCGGATCAGGTCGGCGCGCTTCACGCCGGTGATCTTCTCGGCCCAGGCCGGGGTATAGGCCACGCTCGCGTCTTCATAGGAGGACGCCACGTTGGCCCCGCCCAGGCCGCGGTCGATGCCGTACTGGGCGATCTGCAGGTCGAACACGGAGGTGACGAAGGTCTCGCAACCGTCCGCCAGTTTCACCCGGCGCACCGGCACGTTGCGCCAGAGCAGGTCCGGCTCGCCCTCGGTGAAGTGGGGGAAGCCCACGGAGACGATTTCCACGCCGGCCTTGTCCCGGCACGAGAGTTCCGCGCACATGTCGGAGCCGTCGGACTGCTTCTCCAGCAAATTCCATTTTCCTTCCTCACCCCACCTGAAACCCACCGAGCCGTTGGGCACCACGAAGCCGCCGGAGTACTCGTCCCAGACGATGGTCTTCCATTCCGGGTTGTTGCTCTCATTCATGCCGCCCAGGTCGGAGGCACGCAGGTTGCGGTCGGAAACGAAGCCGTTCTCATGGGCGCGCAGGGTCACCTGCATGGGCAGGTCGGTGTACTTGCGGGCGTATTCCTGGAAGTAGGGAATCTGCTGGTCGATGTAGAACTCGCGCAGGGCCACGTGGCCCATGGCCAGGAAGGCGGCGGAGTCGGTGCCTTGCCGCACCGGCATCCAGAGGTCGGCGAACTTCACGTATTCCGCGTAGTCCGGCGCCATGGACACGATCTTGGTGCCCTTGTAGCGGGTCTCGATGGCGAAGTGGGCATCGGGCGTGCGGGTCATCGGCAGGTTGGCGCCGGTGATGATCAGGTAGGTGGAGTTGTACCAGTCCGCCGCTTCCGGCACGTCGGTCTGCTCGCCCCAGGTCTGCGGGCTGGCGGCGGGCAGGTCGCAGTACCAGTCGTAGAAGGAACCGCAGGCGCCGCCGATCAGGCTCATGTAACGCGAACCCGCCGCATAGGAAATCATGGACATGGCGGGAATCGGCGAGAAGCCGTAGATGCGGTCCGGTCCCCACTTGGCTATGGTGTGGACGTTGGCGGCGGCGGTGATCTCCAGGACTTCTTCCCAGGAGGTGCGCACGAAGCCGCCCAAGCCGCGCACGCTGGTGTACTTGAGGCGCTTGGCCGGGTCGGCCTGGATGGCGGCCCAGGCTTCCACCGGGTCTTTCCCGGTGCGCCGCTCGGCACGGTAGAGGTCCAGCAATCGGCCGCGGATCATGGGGTGCTTGATCCGGTGCGGCGAGTAGAGATACCAGGAGAAACTGGCCCCGCGCTGGCAGCCGCGCGGCTCATGGTTGGGCAGATCGTCGCGGGTACGCGGGTAGTCGGTCTGCTGCATCTCGAACGACACCAGGCCGTTCTTGACGAAGATCTTCCAGGAACAGCCGCCGGTGCAGTTCACGCCGTGCGTGGAGCGCACCACCTTGTCGTGGCGCCAGCGGTTACGGTAGGCGTCCTCCCACTTGCG
>CAIXFP010000357.1 GCA_903918705.1 uncultured Pseudomonadota bacterium | reverse complement strand
GATGAACAACGCGACAAAATGAAACATCACATTGATGAGCTTAGAAAACTTACTACTCAAGTCCACGGCTAACAAACGGGTCAAGCGGGACGCCCGTGCAGCCGGCTTCACTTCGTGGTTGCGTCCGCGCGCGGGCGCCCCTTACCCTGAACGTTGATATGGTTTAACTTGTCAAGGAAACAATAAAGCCCCGCCACGCAATTACGTAGTAATGGTAATAAGCAATCTGCGGACAGGGAACGGGGCGGGGTCTGAGTGGAAGCGACGGTTGATCATGCTGATATTCGCGGGTTGGTTACCGCCTGACATTTGTTCGTCGCGGAGCTGCCTCGCCCTAGGCGCGAGCGTCGGGACGTACTGCCCGGCTCATAACGTTTGCGAGGATTCTCCGATTACCGCGACCGCACCCCGTTCCTTGTCCGCAGTCTGGGTCATGGCTCGATAGGCATCTCCTTTCATGGATTCATCAACGTTTACCCGCGCCCCAGCCCGGCTTATCCACAGGCGGGGCGCGGAGGCGCCCACTCACGCACGGAGCGCCCCGCCTGTGGATAAGCCGGGTTGGGGCGACACCACGGGCACCTCGCGGGCGATCGCCCAGACGAAGCCGACGAGTTCGCGCGCGATCGCGGTGATGACCTTGTTCTGCTCCTTGCCCCTGGCCCGCAGGGTGCGATAACGCTTGCACAGGCGCACCTGCGCCTTCCAGGCGATCGCGCGGACGTTCTCGCTGAGCCCGTCCTGGCGCTTGGCGATGATCGGCGTGATCCGTGCCGGCATCCGGTAGGCCCAGGCGGCCTCGATCAGCACCCGCCGGGCGTGGGTGTTGCCGCACTTGGTAATGGGGCCGCGCCGGGTCGTAGGCCCGCTCGTATATTCACTGGGCACCGCCCCGAGGTAGGCCATGAGCTGGCGCGGATTGCCGAAGCGGTCGATCTGGCCGACCTCCGCCGCGAGTGTGGCGGCGACCACGAGCTGGAACCCGCGCAGTGCCTGCAAGGCCTGCACCAGGGGAGCCATCCGCCAACCGGCCACGGCATCGCGCAGGGTGCCTTCGATGCGACCGAGCCGTTCGCCGGCAGTCGTCACCGCGTCGACGTATTCCTGGAAGACGATCTGTTGCACGGGTTGTTCCAGCTTGAGGCTGGCGAGCCAGCGCACGTGCGCCGGCGTCCACGACGTCTTGCCGGCGTAGGGGATGCCCGACCGGAGCAGGAAGGCTTTGAGCTGATGGCGCGCCCGCGTCTGCGCCTCCTTGGCCGCCTCGCGCGCCCGCGTCAGGTCGCGGATGGCCTCGTCTTCGGGGTGGGGGACATACACCGCGCTCAATTCCCCGGCACGGTGGAGCCGCGCCAACATCTCGGCATCGCGCCGGTCGGTCTTGACTCGGTCCCCGCTACGCTTGGGGATCATCGAGGGCGCCACCACGACACAGTCCAGCCCAAGGCCAGCCAGGTGGCGGTAGATGACGTAGCCGCAGGGGCCGGCCTCGTAGACGAAGTGCAGCGTCTTGCCGGTCGCCTGCAATTTCCGCACGGCCTGCCCCAGCGCCGGCAGATCACCGCCGATGCTGCCGTAATGCCGCACCTCCTGCCCGCCTTCGCCCTCGGCCAGGGCGATGTCGATCGATGCCTTGTGGACGTCCATTCCGACATAAAGGTTGTTAGACTTGGTCATGGCTCGACTCCTGTATCAAAGGTTGTGTCAACGTGCCAACCGTGTGGCTCTGCGTGCCGACGGCACCCAACCCACGTTACTACTATGGAGTCGGGCCGCCTCGCGTTAAACCATTATGTCTAGGCCCAAACGGTGAGACTCGCCGTTAGACTGGCCTGCGTCACGGGGGAGCGATGGTGGAAAATGAAGCACAGGTTTATTGTCAATGCGAAGAAGGCCAGTGTTTTCTGGAAGAAGATGCGGAGTGGATGGCTCGAAACGGCCAACTGGCGTCTGGCGCAAACAATCATTTTAGTAGAAATAAATTGCTACAGCAGTTGGACACTGATCGGATGCAGGCAAAGGAG
>CAIXFP010000356.1 GCA_903918705.1 uncultured Pseudomonadota bacterium | reverse complement strand
TCTCGACAGAATACTATTGCTGGCCGAGCCAGGCAGAGGGGGCAGTTGCAGGCTTACAAGAGTGGCGTCGATCCAATCAATCGGGTTGGCAGGATCCAGGGCGGTCAGTGCGGTATCTTCGGCCTGATCCAGCCAGGGGGCGAGCGTGAATAGCAAGGACGGGAAGAACGATCCCTTGGGCAATGGGGCAGCCACAGTAAACGGGAAATTTCGGCCGACCCGGTCCACGCTGGGAAACCAAAGGCCGATCCAGCCGACATCGCCACACACTCCCGGGTTAATGAGGAAACGCCATACCGGGGATACCAGGTAGTGGTCGAGCCACAACCCGCCCAGCAACTCTTTTGAACTGGCAAGCCCACGCTGAAGCCAGCCATCCCAGGCATCGATAAAATCCCATGGCAGACGCCTGGATACGAAGTCACCCTGGCTGGGCATCTTTCCATAGAGACCAGCCATGGTCATGCCGGGCAATGGAATTGGTCGAGTTCCCGCAGCCGCAGCGGGTTGTGCACGCTACTGGCACGGAACTCGAAAGTCGCACGGCGACCCTCGAAGTTGAAAACCACGCGGTAGCGTTCGAGTTGACCGCTTTCAATCCGGCCCTGGTCCATCAGCCGGAAGAGTGCCCAGGGGCCTTCTGCGATGAGGGCGGTCGGGTTGCCGCCACCGCTGGGGATGGCTACCAGCTTGATCTGGGTGCCCGTGTACAGGCTGGGCCAGGACAGCCGGATAGCAGCAGGCTTGTTGGCGACAAAGTGGGTGGTCTGACCATCGCTGATCAACTGCACTTCGCTTAGGTTGTCGTCCATTCTTACCAAGGCCAACTCGCCGCCCACTATCGGATTTGGGGCGCCGCTGGGAAAGAAGGCGTCGCGGATCACTGCAGCTTTCTGGAACTGTGAGACGACGGCCGGCGTCACGCTGGAGATGCCTTCTGCCAGAGTTATCGGTTTCCAGATCGGGCCGCTACTATCCACGTAGTTCTGCAGGTTGGTGCGAAAGAACTGGTCGAACTGGCCGCCCGGCCCGAAAATGCGCGAAAAGTCACCCAGGGCCACGTCCTTGATGCTGGCGCGCGCGAAGGGGTAGCGTCCGGTGATGGCCTGCTGGCAATAGCTGCCAACCCCTCCAGCGACGGCCTTCTTCAGCCCCTCCTGGATGTTGGCGGCTGCCTGGCCCGTGGAACGGTTAATCAGACTCATAAGGAGGTTCTGCATAGGCTGGGGCAGTCGGGCCGCCTCGCTCTTGATGCGTGCCAGCATCATGGAGTCGGATTGAGGCTGCATGCCCTTCTTGATGGCGTCGTCGGTGGCGATAAGTTGCACCTGGTATTCCTTGAGCACTCCCAGAACCGCATCCAGCGGGACGGGGGCGCCCTGGGCACCCTGCACTAGGTTCTGCAATTCCTGGAAGTGCCGGTCCACCGCAGTTTCGGGCTTGTCTGTGGGCAGGGCCATCTGCGGTGCGTCACCCAACAGCTTCCCGATCGATTCCTTGACCGTCTGAGCCACCTTCGTCGTCGCCTTGTCCACGGCAGTGTTGGCAAGGGTGGACGTGCCTGCCAGCCTAGTTTCTCCTGCGACTGCGACGATCAGCATCTTCAGCGGGGAGTCGCCTGCCGTGAGCAGCGAAATGGTTTGTATGCTGTCTTGCAGGTTCCTGGCGGGCGCCAGCCTGATGTCGGCGAGCAGATCATCCCAGCGTCGGTTGTAATTCTGGAAATATAGGCTGCGCACGTCGGCGAGCAATTCGCTCTCGCTGATGCGCCGGTTGCCAGCATAGGGTCCGAACACCCAGACTTCTTCCTGGGCAAGTTGCTTGACCACGTCGGGGGCGCTCTTTTTGAAGCCTTCCTGGTAGCCCTTGACCGTGAATAGGCCGGGTAATCCTTCGGTCAGAGGTTTGCCGCTAGCGCGGGCGAACACCAGGGGGGCCGAGGAGCCGGCGGCGTCACTAACGGTGAACTGGGGAATACCGCTGCCGGCCAGAAGCACCAGGCGCGCATAGGCACGCTGCGCGAGGGGAGAGGATGCCAGTGCCTGGCGGGACTGATCGACCAGCCCACGGTCCTGTGGAAGGATCATCTCCAGTGGCAGGGACTGCAGGGCGGCATGCAGGTGATAGACCAGGTTCCGCCTGTCTGCCTCGGATACCGTCCGGGGAAGCGTGCTGGTCCAGTCAGCCTTAATCCAGGATTCGAGGGCCTCGGTGTCGAGATGCTTGCTGTCGAACAACATCAGGTAGGACTTCAAGGCTTCGTACCGGATCTCTGGGTTTTCCGCCGCACGCAACTGTTCCTCCAGGCGAAGTGCGAGGCGCGGCAGAAATGCATCGCGCAGGATGTGGCGGTAGCTAAGTGCAGCCTGGCTGCCAAGTTTTGTGCCCTGGTAAAGCCCCAGCCCCAATGTAAAGGGTACGGGCTGATCTTGTTGCGCAAAGCCGGTCGGTAGATCGCGCATAGCGTTTAGGGTGGGCAGGATGTCCACTACGCCGCCTCGTACCGGTGGGGGCAACTGTGTCACCTGCTGGCGCACTTCCAAAGCCTTGCCCTGGATATCGTTCACGAGGCTGACATTACGGAAGTAGCTGAGCGTCCAGCCGGTGATCAGCAACAGGGAAAGTGCGCCCAGGGTGGCGAAG
>CAIXFP010000355.1 GCA_903918705.1 uncultured Pseudomonadota bacterium | reverse complement strand
CTTATCAGTCCCCCCCCTTTGATAAAGGGGGGAGTGATCTGCCTAACCTGAAACCACCATGCCCCACCCCGGTAGCGCCCTGAATCCCGAACGCGGCGGCCAACTGGTCCGCTACGCCGTGCTGGCCTACATCGGCTTCCTGGTGCTGCTGCCCCTGGCCGCGCTGACTTTGCACGGCCTGCGCCACTGCCCGCAAGAGTTATGGCAGGCCATCTCCGCGCCCGGCGCGCGCAACGCCCTCTGGCTCACCCTGTGGAGCGCGGCGGCGATGGCGCTGATCAATGCCTTCATGGGCACCGCCACCGCCTGGGCGCTGGTGCGCTACCGTTTCCCCGGCCGTTCTTTCCTGTCCACCCTGGTGGACCTGCCCTTCGCCATTCCCACCCTGGTCACCGGCGTCATGCTGGTCGTCCTCTACGGTCCCCACGGGCTGATGGGGGACTGGCTGGGCGCCTACGGCCTGAAAATCGCCTTCGCGCCGCCCGGCATCCTGCTGGCCCTGTTGTTCGTCACCCTGCCCTTCGTGGTGCGGGCGGTGGAACCGGTGCTGCTGGAACAGGATCCGGCCGAGGAGGAGGCCGCCCGCACCCTGGGCGCCGGCCCCCTCACCATCTTCCTGCGCGTGCTGCTGCCGCCCCTGGTGCCGGCCATCCTCTCCGGGGCCGTGCGCTCCTTCGCCCGCGCCCTGGGGGAGTTCGGCTCCATCGTCGTGGTGTCCGGCAACATTCCCTACAAGACCCTGACCGCCCCCATCTTCATCTTCGGCGAGATCGAGGCCGGCACCCCCCAGGCCGCCGCCGCCGTGTCCCTGGTGCTGCTGGCGCTGGCGGTGACGCTCACCTACTCCGGGCGGGCGCTGGAGAAATGGGTGGGGGTGGGCGATGCGTAATGTAGCGCCGGCGCCCCGCCGGCCCGTCATATCAGCCAGAGGAACGATACCGGCGAGGCACCAGCGCTACAGGGTGAGGGCAGCGAAATGAAACGCCGCAACCTTGGCCAATCCCTGTTGCTCCTCCTGGTGCTGGGCTATCTCGGCCTGATCCTGGTGCTGCCCCTGGGGGCGATGGCATGGCGCGCCCTGGACGCCGGGCCGCGCGTGCTGCTGGACGTATTCGCCAACCCGGCGGCCAGCGAAGGGCTGCGCCTGACCCTGGTCCTCGCCTTCATCGCCCTGGTGGCCAACGGCCTGGTCGGCGTCGGTGCCGGCCTGGTGCTGGTGCGGCACCGCTTCTTCGGGCGCAGGTTGCTCGACACCCTGGTGGACCTGCCCCTGGCGGTGTCGCCGGTGATGACCGGCCTGGCCTTCCTTCTGGTGTTCGGCCGCGGCGGCTGGCTGGAACCCTGGCTGGAGTTCGCCGACCTGAAAGTCAGCTTCGCCTTTCCCGGCCTGGTGCTGGCCACCCTGTTCGTCACCTTCCCCTTCACCCTGCGCGAAGTGGCCTACGTGCTGCTCGAACTGGGCACGGACGAGGAGGAGGCCGCCGTCACCCTGGGCGCTTCGCCCTGGCAGACCTTCCGCTACGTCACCTTCCCCAACATCCGCTTCGGCCTGGGCTACGGCCTGGTGCTGACCCTGGCGCGGGCCCTGGGCGAGTTCGGCGCCGTGCTGGTGGTCGGTGGCGCCATCTCCGGGCAGACACAGACCGCCACCACCTTTATCTACAACGCCCTGGAAGAACGCCAGGAGGCCGCCGCCTACGGCATGGCCCTGATCCTCGCCGCCGCCAGCGTGTTGTTCCTGCTGGCGCTGGAATGGATCAAGCGACAGCGCGGCAAGGAGAAATGAAACATGAGCATCCGCGTCAGCCACCTCAACAAGCGTTTCGGGGATTTCGTCGCCG
>CAIXFP010000354.1 GCA_903918705.1 uncultured Pseudomonadota bacterium | reverse complement strand
GTAGATGCGCCAGCCGCTCAGGACCATCAGCGTTACCGCCAGCGCGTTCAGCCAGTGCGTCACCCGCAACCAGAGCGGATGAATGGGGCCACAGTCAACGGGCGGTGGCACGGCCATGGCCATTGCTCCGGTTTCGCCGCGGCGGGGGCGATGACATGGCGACCAGGTCTGGTGCATGGGGGCGCATAAGTTGGACTCCTTGGAAGGCATGGACTGTCGGCATCGCAACAGGTTCATGGCGATCCTGTTTCTCGTGGGGGGGCTAGTAGTCAGTCACGCTGAAACGCAGACATGTACGGCGGCTTTTCCCGCCATGCGGCGTTGCGGCCCTTGCCTGTCGAAAAAAAACATCCATTTCATCCATCTCCGCTTCAGCGTGACTGACTACTAGTTCGTGGGGCATGACTGGATGGTTACAGTCCCGCGCACATATCGGCGCGAGCAGGTCCCTCGCGCCGACCATCGCCCTGGAACTGGCCACGCGCATGCCCGTGGCCGCAGGAAGCCGGCCTTCCGGGCGTCACCACATCGACTTAATCGCTAATCCGGGCGCGGGGCCGCGCAGAATGCGGCGACACGCCGCGCAATATCGTTCTTGCGCTTGTCCAGGGTGAGGACGTGGTAGGAGTCGTCGACGAAAAATGTCTCGACATGTTTGGAGGCGATCCGTCGTTGCACGTAATGAGCATTCTTCACGCTGGCCATGTCATCCTCGGTCGAATGGACGATGAGGGTGGGAGACCGGACGGCTCCCAGGCAACTGCGGGTTGCGCGGATCAGTCGCTTGCTCTCCAGCACGACCGTCGCCGGCGTGTTGAAGTGGCCGATCTTGTCGGCGGTATTGGCGTCGCGCATGGTCAGCGTGGCGTGCACCATGGCCTGCATGCGCTCGTCCTTGATGCCGTAGGGCGCCTTCTCCTTCCAGTGCAGGAAGTATTTCAGGGGCGAGTACAACACCAGGGGCAGGAGCAGTCGTTCCCTGATGCGCGGCACGTTCCAGCCGTCATAGAAGAAGGTGGTGGAGAGCAGGAACAAGCCATCCACGCCTTTGCCCTTTTCGGCGGCCAGACGCAGCGCGATCAGCGCCCCCATCGACAATCCGCCGACGAACACGCGCTGGTAGCGGCTGCGCAGCAAGGCGTACATCGCCTCGATGGAGCCGTACCAGTCCTGCCAGCGCGAGACCTTCAGCGCCTGCACCGAAGCACAGTGGCCGGCCAGTTGGGGGCATACGACGGTGTAGCCCTTGCGCGCCAGTTGCGTGGCGAAATGGCGCATCTCCGCCGGCGTCCCGGTCAGTCCGTGCACCAGCAGGATGACGGTCTCGCCGTGGCCGAACCGGAAGCCGAAAGGCCCGAGTAGCGCCTTGAGGTTCTGCTCGTGGGCGTCCATGGCGTCGCGACTATTCCGCCCCGCACTCGCGCAATAATTGCTCGAACAGGCGCATGCCGAGGTCGATCTCGGCGATGCTGATCTCGAACGACGGCGCCAGGGTGAAAACGTTCTTGTAGTAACCGCCGACGTCCAGCACCAGGCCGTAGTGGCGCCCATCCACTGCCAGCTTGCCCTTGAGCCCGGCGTTGAACATGCGGTCGGCCAGTTCGCGGTTGGGCGTGTAGCCGTCGCTCTGGCACATCTCGATGCGCAGCGCCATCCCTAAGCCGCTGACGTCGCCGATCATCTTCCAGCGCGTCTGCAAATCGCGCAGGCGCTGCAGGAAATACGCGCCCTTCTCGCGCAGCGCCGGTTCCAGGTCCTTCTCCTGGGTCATGCGCATCACCTCCAGCGCCGCGGCGGTGCCCAGCGGATTGGAGGAGAAGGTCGAATGGGTCGATCCGGGCGGGAACACGGTGGGGTTGATGAGTTCCTCGCGCGCCCAGATTCCGGAAATCGGGTTGAGGCCGTTGGTGATCGCCTTGCCGAACACGAACACGTCGGGGACGATGCCGAAGTTTTCCCAGGACCAGAGCTTGCCGGTGCGATACACCCCCATCTGGATTTCATCCACCACCAATAGCACGCCGCGTTCCTTCAGGGTCCGGGCCAGCTTGGGGAAATAACCCTCGGGCGGAATCACGTAACCCCCTGTGCCCTGCACTGTCTCGACATAGAAGGCACCGTACTCGCATTGTTTGGCCTTGTCGTCCCAGACACCGTTGTACTCGGTCTCGAACAGGCGCACGAATTCGTTATGGCAGTACATGTTGCAGGATTCCCGCTTCATGCCGTAGGGGCAACGGAAGCAGTAGGGGAAAGGCACGAACTGGGCGCGGTCGGAGAAGTGGCCGAAGCGGCGGCGATAGCGGTAGCTCGATGTGATCGCCGAGGCGCCCAGGGTGCGGCCGTGGTAACCGCCCATGAAGGCGAACATCAGGTTCTTGCCGGTGGCATTGCGCACCAGCTTGAGGGAATCCTCCACCGCCTGGGCGCCGCCGACGTTGAAATGCACCCGGCCCTTGACGCCGTACTTGTCCTCGATGTCCCGGCAGATGAGCTCGGCCAGTTCGATCTTCTCGCGATGCAGGTACTGGCAGGCGAGCTGCGGCAGGGTATCGATCTGGCGCTTCAGCGCATTGTTGAGGCGGGGGTTGGCATAGCCGAAGTTGACCGCCGAGTACCACATCTGCCAATCCAGGTAGGGCGTGTCCGTCTCGTCGTAAAGGTAGCTGCCGGAGCACCGGCTGAAGATCTTCGGCGGGTCGGCGTAGTGCACGGTATCGCCGAAGGAGCAATAGCGCGCATCGGTTTCGAGAAGTTGGTCGATGTCGGACTTCATTTCAGTTGTATTCCTTTGCATTTGGCACGAATTGGGTATGGCCACAGGTGAGGCGGGGCCGCGGCGGGGCGACGTCCGCGGGGTGCCAGTCCCGCACCACGGCCAGCACATCGGAAAATGTGCGAAACGGGTGGAAGGGGATGCCGGCTTGTTCACAGTGGTGGGCCAGGCTGCTCTTGGCGAACACCATGTCGGCATGACCGGCGAGGCAGGCGTCGGATTTGCCATCGCCCACCAGGATCACCGGACCGCCCGCTTTCGTGGCGAGTTCCCGCGCCACGAAACATTTGCAAACCCCGTTGCCGGACTCGCACTCAGGGGTGAGGTGGGGAAACGAGATGTCGATCCCGCCGGTGACGAAGTGCATGTGGTTGGCATGCACGGGCAGGTCGGTCAGGCCGGCGTGGCGCAGCGCCGTCTGGATCGCATAATCGAGCCCGTCACTGACCACGGCCACCTGGGCGAACTCGCGCACATGCAGGTAGAACGGCAGGAAGCTTGCATCCAGCTCAATGCCGCGGAAGTAATTAACGAGGGTGACATAGTCGGCGCGCACCATGCGCAACTGGGTTCTCATGCACTCCACCGCGCTGATGCGGCCGTCCAGCCAGGACTGTTCGACCTCCGTCCAGGCGGGGTCGGCGTATCGGTCGAGCAGGGTGTCCACCGTGTCGCGAACACTCAGGGTACCGTCGAAATCGATGACGAACAGCATGGGCAGGAAGGGGCCAGAATAATAACCGTGCGAGTATCTCCCGGATTGGCCTGCCTTAGATAATCCAAAATGCCGACACCACGTCTTGAGTGTGGACGCCGCGCGACAAGAAATGCCGGACGAGTGGATGATACAGTCGCGGGATGATTCCCCATCTGCCTCCGCGTCGGGTGCTGTTCGGCCTGGTCATGACTGTCTGCCTTGATGTCGTCGTGCAACTTCTCTGGAAACATGCGGCCGTCGGACTACCCACCCATGCGCCGATTCAGGCGGTCATCGCCGCGGCCCTGACCCATCCCCTCAGCTACGCAATCGCCGGCCTGTTTGTGGTCCAGTTGCTGAATTGGCTGAGGGTGCTGGAGCAGGCCGACCTCAGCTATGTCCAGCCCATCACCGCGCTCAGCTACATCGGCGTCATCGCACTTTCCGCCTGGCTGCTGGGAGAGCCGGTCACTGCCCGGAAAGGTTGGAGCATCGCCCTGATCCTGGGTGGCGTCTGGCTGATCGGCCTGGGCCCGGCCTCAACCCGCGCCGCGGAGCCGTGATCATGACGGGCACCCACCTTGGCGTCGTTCTGGTCGCCGTGGCCGCCAGTTTCGAGGGGCTGGCCCAGGCCTGCCTGAAAAACGCCGCCCACGCACCGCGCCGGATCAACCCCTGGCTGTTTACCGGTATTGGCCTGTTCGTGGTCGAAGCCGGCCTCTATACCGGCGCCCTGCAATTGCTCGAGATCAGCATCGCCTACCCGATCAGCGCGCTCAGTTACGTCGCGGTCATACTGGCCTCGCGCTGGATGCTTGGAGAAACCGTAGGGCCATGGCGCTGGCTGGGGGTGGCGCTGATCATCCTCGGCGTGGCCATTGTGGTGCCGCCAACATGACCGGTTAACCGGTCGTGGGCACTACCGCGACGATGGCTATTTCTCTTGCCCGCCCTTGAAATAGCATCAGTCCGTCCCTACCATTAGCACTCGCTGGAGGTGAGTGCTAATCGATTGGAGCGCACCGCCTTTTCTGCCCCCTTGTTAAACCTGATTTTTTGTTTGGAGGAAAGCAATGAAGATTCGTCCCCTGCATGATCGCGTCGTTGTCAAACGCATGGAAGAAGAGCGCAAGACTGCTTCCGGCATCGTCATTCCCGACACCGCCGCCGAGAAGCCCGATCAAGGCGAGATCATCGCCGTCGGCGCCGGCAAGAAGGACGACCAGGGCAACCACATCGCCCTGGACGTCAAGGTCGGCGACCGCGTGCTGTTCGGCAAGTATTCCGGCCAGACCGTGAAGGTCGACGGCCAGGAACTCCTCGTGATGCGCGAGGAAGACATCATGGGTGTGGTCGAACTGTGACCCCTGCCCGTTCGCGCCAGCGCGAACGCAGGGATTCAGTCCCAACCCGAATGACCCGATTCCGGCCCGCGCCGGAATGACAGATCAAACGATTTAGGAGATTCAAGATATGGCAGCTAAAGACGTACGTTTTGGTGATTCCGCCCGCGCCCGCATGGTCGCCGGCGTCAACGTTCTGGCCAACGCGGTCAAGGTCACCCTCGGTCCCAAGGGCCGCAACGTGGTGCTCGAGCGCTCGTTCGGCGCCCCCACCGTCACCAAGGACGGTGTCTCGGTCGCCAAGGAGATCGAGCTCAAGGACAAGCTCCAGAACATGGGCGCCCAGATGGTCAAGGAAGTCGCCTCCAAGACCTCCGACATCGCCGGTGACGGCACCACCACCGCCACCGTGCTGGCTCAGTCCATCGTCAATGAAGGCATGAAGTTCGTCGCCG
>CAIXFP010000353.1 GCA_903918705.1 uncultured Pseudomonadota bacterium | reverse complement strand
TTCCCCGGCGTCTGGCGCGGACCGCTGGCCGTGGCCGGGCTGGCCCAGGACGATGTGGTCGGCCTGCTCCTGCTCTCCCTGCCGGAGGCCGCGGCGGCCGCCGTCGCCCTGCGCGAGCCCGGTGCCGCGGCGCTGGCCAACGAACTGCGCTGGCGCGGCCTGGCCAGCGGCCGCGAGGCGGCGGAAGCCGAGCGCCACGCCCTGCTGCTGCGCCTGAAACGCCAGGACGTCGGCGACAGCATCGTCGGCGCCGAAGCCGGTCTGGCCGAGGTCATGGAAGCCGTGGACCGGGTCGCCCGGGCCGATACCCCGGTGCTGGTCCTGGGCGAAACCGGCAGCGGCAAGGAAGTGGTGGCGCGCGCCCTGCATCGGCGTTCGCGCCGCAACGCGGGCCCGTTCCTGCGGGTCAACTGCGGTGCCCTGCCGCCGGAGCTGATCGACTCGGAACTGTTCGGCCACGAGCGCGGCAGCTTCACCGGCGCCGTGGGCGTGCGCCGCGGCTGGTTCGAGCGGGCCGACGGCGGCACCCTGTTCCTCGACGAAGTGGGCGAGTTGCCGCCCGCCGCCCAGGTGCGCCTGCTGCGGGTGCTGCAGGATGGCGGTTTCCAGCGCGTCGGCGGTGAGCGGACCCTCACCGTGGACGTGCGCGTGGTGGCCGCCACCAACCGCGACCTGCGCGCCGGCGTGGCCCGCGGCGAGTTTCGCGAAGATCTCTGGTTCCGTCTGGCCGTCTTCCCCAGTCCCCTGCCGCCGCTACGCGAACGGCTCCAGGACATTCCCGCCCTGGCCGCGCATTTCTCCCTGCGCGCCGCCGAGCGACTGGGTCTGCCGCCGCGCATGCCGGACGCGGCCGACCTGAGCTTGCTGGAGGCCTATCCCTGGCCCGGCAACGTGCGCGAACTGGGCTCGGTGATCGAACGCGCCGCGATCCTGGGGGACGGCCGCGCCCTCGACGTGGCGCGGGCGCTGGGGGTAGCGCCCCTCGCGCCGAGGATACCGGTCGCGCCGGCGGAGTGCGATGCGGCTTCACTGGAAGACGCCATGCGCCGCCACATCGAAGCGGCTCTGGCGCGTTGCCATGGCCGCATCGAAGGCCCCTTCGGCGCGGCCCGCGTCCTTTCGATGAACCCCCACACCCTGCGCTCGCGCATGCGCCGCATGGGGATACCCTGGGGGAAATTCAGGGGGGCGCCTTAGATCACCCGGATGCCGGTCGGGGCCTCAGCCGAACAGATCGTCGATCTCGTCCTGGGAGACCGCCGTTTCCGGGGTCAGCGCCGGGCCGGCCAGGGCTTCCGGGTCCGCTACCTCCTCCACCAGCAGGTGGACCAGGCTGTCTTCGAGTTTCCGCACCAGCACCATGAGCTTGTTGATGACCTGGCCCACCAGATCCTGGAAGGCCTGGGCCTGGATGATCTCGCTGGCATCATGGCGGCTTAGCTCGTGTTCCGCCTGGAGGCCCGCGAGGAAGGCGCGTATCTCGGGGGAACGGGTCTTGCCCACCAGTTCCGCCGCCCTGGCCTGTTGCGCGCGCAAGCGGTCGCCGATGGCTTCCGCCGCGCCCAGGGTCTGGCCGGCGGATTGCTCGGTCAGGGCGGCGATGTAACGCAGGCGGTCGCGGGCATTGCTCACCACGTTGGCCTGGGGCAGGTTCTGGTCACCGATGTCGTGCAGGGTGGCGCGCAGTTCTTCCACCATGCCGATCAGGTCATGGCGCAGGGTTTCGAGGTCGCTCATCATCGTTCCTCCGGGGCAGACTGGGGTTATCGGCTCTCCAGGGAAATACTTGTGCCCGTTTATCCCAAATCCGGCAGAAGCCGTTGGGCAAAACGTAGCGTGCCCAGCAACCCGTCACCATGTTGGGCACGCTGCGCTTTGCCCAACCTACGACTCCTCCCCCTCCGGGGGAGGGAACCGGGCTGGCATAACCTCCGCCGTTCCTCACTCCCGCCAGTAACGCCTTGCCTCTTCCCGTGCCCGTTCCACCGTCGCGCCGCCCGGCTCCAGGCGCAGGGTCACGGCGCCGTCGCGGTCGCTGCGCCACACCGGCACGCCCAGGGCGCGATAGCGCGCCAGCACTTCCGGGTGCGGGTGGCCGTAGCGGTTGCGGTGGCCTACCGGGATGACGATGACCTTCGCCCCCACAGCGCGCAGGAACGCCCGGCTGGACGAGGTATGGCTGCCATGGTGGGGTGCCACCAGCACGTCGGCGGCGAGAGGCTGCCGGCGTTCCCGCAAATTCATTTCCGACAGGCGCTCGATGTCCGCCGTCAGCAGGGCGCTGCCGCCCACCGCGTCGACCCGCACCACGCAACCGCGCTCGTTGTCGGAATAGTTGGGATTGGCGTACTGGTGCGCGGGGGGGTGCAGGATGCCGAAGCGCACGCCGTCCCAGGCCCAGGCCTGGCCCGCCGCGCAGGGGCGTGCATCCGGGCGCAGGGCCATGATCTTCTGGCCGACTTCCTTCAGGCTGGCGACGGGAACCCCGGCCAGGGCGGTGAGGAACCAGTCGGGGCGATGGCTGCCCAGGAGATAGGCGACGCCGCCGCTGTGGTCGAAGTCATCGTGGGTGAGGATGAGGCCGTCGAGGCGGTTAATGCCGAGATGCCATAGATAGGGCGCCACCACCCGGTTGCCGGCATCCTCGCCGCCGAAATAGCCCGGCCCGCCATCCACCAGCAGGCTGTGATGTGCCGTGCGCACCAGCAGGGCCTCGCCCTGGCCCACGTCGATCACGGTGAGCCAGGCATTGCCCGGCGCCGGCGCGGGCAGACGGGGAAAAAACAGGGGCAGGAACAGCAGCAGCGCGATCCAGCGCCCCGGCACGCCGCGCGGCAGCAGCAGCAAGGCGGCGCCCAGCAGGGCGAGCAGCAACGCGGGCAGGCCCGGACTGGCGGCATGGAATACCGGCCGCGGCAGGTGCGCCAGCCACTCCAGGCCGGCCATGACCAGGGCGATGACCCCATGGGCCAGGATCGCCAGCGGTGGCCACGGCAGCAAGGTAGCCAGCAGGCTCGCGGGCACCGCCACCAGGCTGATCAGGGGAATGGCGAAGGCGTTGGCCAGGGGCGAAACCAGGGACACTTCGTGGAACATGAGCAGCAACATCGGGGTGAGGGCCAGGATCACCGCCCATTGCGCCGACAGCCACTCGCGCCAGGCCGGCAGGGGACGCAGGCGGCCCTGGCCGGACCAGAGCAGCGCCGCCACGGCGCCGAAGGAGAGCCAGAAACCGGGGGCGAAGGCGGCCCAGGGATCGAGCAGCACTACCGCGCCCAAGGCCACCGCGAGCAGGCGCGAGGCGCTGCCCGAGCGGTCCAGCACGGCCATGGCGGCGGCGCCACCCAACATGTACAGGGTGCGCTGCGCCGGCAGGCCGAAGCCGGACAACACGGTATAGGCGGCGGCGGCGAGGAAACCCAGCAACGCCCCCGCCTTGCGCGCCGGCAGACGCAGGGCCAGGCCCGGCACGCGCCGCCACAGCCATTGCGCCAGTGCGTAGACCAGGGAGGAGAACAGGGTGATGTGCAGCCCGGAGATGCTCATCAAATGGGTCACGCCGGTCTGCCGGAACAGAGTCCATTGCGGCGAAGGAATCGCGTCCTGGTCGCCCAGGGCCAGGGCCCGCGCCACGCCGGCGTATGGGCGCGGCCCCAGGTTGTCGCGCAGGCGGTCGCGCAGGTGGTCGCGAGTCCGGTCGAGGCTGGCGCGCCAGGAACCGGTGCAACCCGCGGCCGTCACGGGTAGCCCCACCAGGCTGCCGCCGGCGCGGATGCCGCGTTCCAGCAGCCAGGCTTCGTAGTCGAAACCGCCGGGATTGACGTTGCCGTGGGGCCGGTACAAGCGTGCCATGACCTGGAGACAATCGCCGCCGTGGATCGCCGGCATCGGCTCCCCCGGCTCACCGTGCCAGCCGAGCTGGACGCGCCGCGGCAGGACGGCGCCCGGCGTGGCCACCGTATCCACCGCGAACAGGAAGCGCAGCCCGTTGGCCGTGGTTTCCGGCAGGTCCAGCACCCGCCCGGTGAGGCTGACGTCCTGGCCTTCCCAGACGCGCGGCAGGGCCTCGGCCAGACGCGACTCGGCGCGCCAGGCGGCGTACAGGAATCCGGCGGCCAGGGCCGCCAGCAGCAGGGCCCCGCGCCGCCATTCACCCGGCAGGCGCCAGCCCGCCAACAGAGCCAGGGGCAGCAGCCAGGCCAGGTCGAGATCGGGCAAGGCCGGCCGGGTCTGCAACAGGGCGGCGCCGAGGGTGAACGCCAGCAGGGCGAGCCGGATCAAGGAGGGCCATCCTTACGCATGGCTGCGCGGGCGCCAGCCTGATCGCGGGTTCCCCCCTTTCCCCTGTGATGCATATCGTCAACCAGCATCTAATCGATCATGATTCCTCGGCTCGCCCCAAACATGGAAACGGTGCTGGGATGGACAATAAATAAAAAGAGGGAGCCGGCGGAAGCGAGGGCGAAAAAACGATTGCGGTTGGCCTCGCCGGACGGCGACCTGTCGGCCCGGTATCGCCCGGTGTTGGAGGAAATCCGGGAACATATGCGTCAATTGGAACGCCACCCGGAAAAACTCGACGCCTATCTGCGCAATGCCATGGTGCCCTACGCCTGGGCCTGGACCTGGACCTTGCTGCAAACCCTCCCTGGCATCGGCGAGTTCGCCGCCGCGCTGATTCTGATCGAGATCGGCGACGACCTCAGCCATTTCGGTTGTGCCGACCGCTTCGCCTCCCGGGGCGCCCTG
>CAIXFP010000352.1 GCA_903918705.1 uncultured Pseudomonadota bacterium | reverse complement strand
GCCGTGTTCGAGGTGATGGGCGTGCACAACGTTCTGGCCAAGTGCCTGGGCTCCACCAACCCTTACAACGTCGTTCGTGCGACGCTGGACGGACTTGCGCAAATGAGCACGCCGAGCGAGATCGCGGCGAAGCGCGGCAAGACCGTTGCTGAAATCCTGGAGTAAGCCATGAGCGACGCCAAAATCAAGGTGACGTTGGTGAAAAGCCCCATCGGCACCGTCGAGTCCCACCGCGCCAGCGTGCGCGGCCTAGGCCTCAAGCGTATGAACCAGAGCGTGGTTCTGGAAGACACCCCGGCCGTGCGCGGCATGATCAACCGGGTGAATTACCTGGTGAAATTCGAGGTTGCGTGATGAAGCTCAACACTATCAAGCCCGCTGCGGGTAGCACCCATTACAGCAAGCGCCCTGGCCGCGGTATCGGCTCTGGCCTCGGCAAGACCGGTGGTCGTGGCCACAAGGGCCAGAAGTCTCGTGCCGGCGGCTTCCACAAGGTCGGCTTCGAGGGCGGCCAGATGCCCCTGGCACGGCGCCTGCCCAAGCGCGGCTTCATCTCCCTGGACCGTGCGTTCAAGGCGGAAGTCCGCTTGTCCGACATCGAGGCCCTGCCGGTCGACACCGTCGACATGCTGGTGCTGAAGCAGGCCGGCCTGGTGCCGCACCTGACCCGCAGCGCCAAGGTGATCCTGGCGGGTGAAATCGCTCGCGCCGTGACTCTGGTGGGGATCGCCGTCACCAAGGGCGCTCGCGCCGCCATCGAGGCTGCCGGCGGCAGCGTCGGCGAAGCCTGAGCGCGGGGACAGCATCTTGGCCGGAGCCGCCAACCTTCTCCAGATGTCAGGCAAGATGGGCGACCTGAAGGCTCGCCTGTGGTTCTTGCTGGGCGCCCTGGTCGTCTATCGCGTCGGTGCGCACATCCCAGTGCCCGGTATCGACCCAGCGACCTTGGAGCACCTGTTCAAGAGTCAACAGGGTGGCATCCTGGGCATGTTCAACATGTTCTCCGGGGGCGCGCTGTCGCGATTTACGGTGTTTGCGCTGGGAATCATGCCGTATATCTCGGCATCCATCATTATCCAGCTCATGACCGTGGTCTCTCCTCAACTAGAGGCACTGAAAAAGGAAGGGGAGGCTGGTCGCCGAAAAATAACTCAATACACCCGGTATGGTACTGTTTTGCTAGCCACCTTCCAGGCGATGGGAATTGCGATTGCGTTGGAAGGTCAGTCTGGTTTGGTACTGGATCCGGGCATCATGTTCCGCTTGACCACGATGATCACCCTTGTGGCAGGCACGATGTTTTTGATGTGGCTTGGGGAACAGATCACTGAACGGGGTCTCGGTAACGGAATCTCCATCATCATATTCGCCGGTATTGCCGCTGGTCTGCCGCGGGCGATTGGCAGTACTCTGGAACTGACACGCACCGGTACATTTTCAATTCCGTTGGTACTGGTCTTGTTCATGGGTGCGTTATTGGTTACCGCGTTGGTGGTTTTTGTCGAGCGTGGTCAACGCAAGATTCTGGTTAATTACGCCAAGCGACAAGTGGGTAACAAGGTCTATGGGGGCCAGAGTTCACATCTACCCCTGAAGCTGAATATGGCTGGTGTAATTCCTCCCATCTTCGCGTCCAGCATCATTTTGTTCCCGGCTACCATAGCAGGTTGGTTTGGTAGCCGCGAGGGCTTCAGCTGGCTCAAGGATCTGGGTTCCGCGCTTGCGCCCGGACAACCTATCTACGTGATGCTGTATGCCACGGCGATCATCTTCTTCTGCTTTTTCTATACCGCACTGGTGTTCAATCCACGGGAAACCGCGGATAACCTGAAGAAGAGTGGAGCCTTCATTCCCGGGTACCGTCCCGGCGAGCAGACCGCGCGCTTTATCGACAAGGTCATGACTCGTCTGACATTGGTCGGTGCCGCGTACATCACTTTGGTGTGCCTGCTTCCTGAGTTTCTGATCGTCAATTGGAACGTGCCTTTCTATTTTGGTGGCACATCCCTGTTGATCATCGTGGTGGTGACGATGGACTTCATGGCCCAGGTACAGGCCTATGTCATGACTCACCAGTACGAATCCCTGCTCAAGAAGGCCAACTTCAAGGGCGGTAATTTTATCTCTCGGTAACTGCGATGGCGAAAGACGATGCCATACAGATGCAGGGAGAGGTGCTGGAAAACCTGCCGAATGCGACGTTTCGCATCAAGCTGGAAAACGGGCATGTAGTACACGGTCATATCTCCGGCAAGATGCGTATGCACTACATACGTATCCTGCCGGGAGACAAGGTCACGGTGGAACTCACACCTTATGATCTGTCGCGTGCCCGTATCGTCTACCGTGCGAAATGATTGTTTGCTGATAGGAGCCGAACATGCGTGTTCAAGCCTCTGTAAAGAAGATTT
>CAIXFP010000351.1 GCA_903918705.1 uncultured Pseudomonadota bacterium | reverse complement strand
GGCCGCGAACAACAGCTCTTATGCCCTGAAGTCGGATGGCACGGTGTGGGCCTGGGGAAACAACAACTATGGCTCGTTGGGCGATGGCAGCACGGTGAATCATGCCAGCCCGGCGCCGGTGCGTTACCTGTCCGGGGTGAAGGCGATTGTGGCTCTGACCACTAATTGGGGGCCCAGGCTCTATGCGCTGAAGGCGGATGGGACGGTGTGGTCCTGGGGGTATTCGCGGATTAACCAGCCGGAACTGGAGACGCCGCTGATCGGGGTGAGTGGCATCGTGGCCATAGCCCCCGGCAGCAGCCATATGCTGGTGTTGAAGAACGACAACACGGTGTGGAGTTACGGGGACGACAGTTACGGGGAGTTGGGGGACAGCAGCGCGTCCTCGGGTGGGAATACCTTGCGGCAAGTGTGGGGGCTGACCAACGTCACAGCGATCGCGGCGGGCTACAACAGTTCCTATGCGCTGAAATCGGACGGATCGGTGTGGGCCTGGGGAATGAACAACTATGGCCAGTTGGGGGATGGCACGACGACGAACCAGTTTGTGCCGGAACAGGTGATGGCGTCCGGAGCGCTGGCGTTGTCGGCGCGGTCTGATGCGAACAACGTGCTGGTGTTGAAGTCGGACGGCTCGGTGTGGGCCTGGGGCAGCAACGGTTCTGGTCAGTTGGGGGACAACACGAGCAACACGCGCACTGTGCCGGTGCCGGTGCATGACGCCCAGGACGTGAATTATCTGAATGCCAGCAACGGCACGGGTTCCAGTGGTTGTGCGGATTGTTCGCCCACGGGGTGGACGGCGCTGACCCTGCCGCCCGGACCACCGGCCATCGTAGCGGGCTCTTCTGCCGACGGCGGTAGCGACAGCTACGTGGTGAAGGCGGATGGCACAGTGTGGGCGTGGGGCACCAATTACTATGGCCAGTTGGGGGATGGCACGACGACGGATCGGCATGCTCCCGTGCAGGTATTGGGGCTGTCGGGCATCGTCTCTGTGGCGGGCTCCACTGCCGGGCATGCCTTGGCACTGGATTCGAACGGCTTGGTTTGGGCTTGGGGCACCAATAACTATGGCCAGTTGGGGGATGGAACCTTGGTTGACCACCTGGCGCCGGCCCAGGTGCCCGGTCTATCCGGGGTGGTGGCGGTAGCGGCCGCGAACAACAGCTCTTATGCCCTGAAGTCGGATGGCACGGTGTGGGCCTGGGGAAACAACAACTATGGCTCGTTGGGCGATGGCAGCACGGTGAACCATGGCAGCCCGGCGCCGGTGCGTTACCTGTCCGGGGTGAAGGCGATTGTGGCTCTGACCACCAATTGGGGGCCCAGGCTCTATGCGCTGAAGGCGGATGGGACGGTGTGGTCCTGGGGATATTCGCGGAGTAACCAGCCGGAACTGGAATCGCCGCTGATCGGGGTGAGTGGCATTGTGGCGCTAGCTCCTGGTGCCAGCCACATGCTGGTGTTGAAGAACGACAACACGGTGTGGAGTTACGGGGACGACAGTTACGGGGAGTTGGGGGACAGCAGCGCGTATTCAGGCGGGAATACGCTGCGGCAGGTGTTTGGACTGACGAACGTTTCCGCGATCGCAGCGGGCTACAACAGTTCTTATGCGTTGAAGTCGGATGGCACGGTGTGGGCCTGGGGACAGAACAACTATGGCCAGTTGGGGGATGGCACGACGACGAATCAGTTTGTGCCGGTGCCGGTGACGGGTCTGCCGGGAGCGCCGCGCGCGGTGGTGGCGATCTCGGCCGGGTATTCCTACGCGCTGGCGCTGCTGGACGATGGCAGCCTGTGGGCCTGGGGTGCCAACAACGTTGGCCAACTCGGCGACAACACCACCACTACTCGCATCCAGCCAGTCCAGGTCGACGGCAGCGGAGGGTTGGGCTCGCTCAACATCCATCAACAAACCGCCAGCGTTAGTCTGGCCCCATCGGACAATCCGGTGGTATTTGGCGCCAGTCTGACCCTGACGGCCACGGTGGCGGGCACGAACCCGACGGGTAGTGTGGTTTTCTACGACGGCGGCACGTCCCTGGGCACGGTTGCCCTGGCGTCCAATGAGGCCAGCCTGACGCTCTCCACCCTGTCCGTGGGTAACCACAACCTGACCGCGGCCTATCTGGGTGACGTGAACAATTCCGGCTCCGTGTCCGCCGTGGTAAGCGAAGTCGTCCAGGGCATTCCGGCGCTGACTTTCTCCCCCACCACGGTGGATTTCGGCAGCCGGACCATCGCCACCAGTGGCAGTGCCACCATGGTGACGGTGAGCAGCAGCGGCTCGGCGCCGGTGACCATTTCCGCCATCGCGGCGAGCGGGGATTTCAGCCAGACCAATAATTGCGCTGGGAACTTGAATCCGGGCAGCAGTTGTCAGGTCTATGTGAGCTTCCTGCCTACCCTGGTCGGAACCCGCACCGGCAACCTGAGCGTGACGTCCAACGTGGCCGGTAGCCCGCAAACCGTGGCGCTTACAGGTCTCAGCCTGCCGGTGATGCGCAGCCTCACGGTGTCGAAGAGCGGGATCGGCAGCGGCACGGTGACCAACGCGGCCTCCGGCATCAATTGCGGCGCCACGTGCGGTGCCAGCATCGCCGATGGCTCGGTGGTGGTGCTGACCGCGACGCCGGCGAACGGAAGTGCTTTGGGCGTCTGGAGCGGATGCGACAGCGTGAGCGGGGCCAACTGCACGGTGACCATGAACGCCGCGAAGAGCGTATCAGTCAGCTTCACGGCAAACACCACGGTTGCCGTCGCGGTGTCGAATGCCGCCTATGGCGTGACCGTGCCGGTCGTCGTGACCGTTTACTCCACGGGGGCCGGAGCGCCGACCGGTTCGGTGAGCGTTACCGCCGGTTCAAGTACCTGCGTCATCGCCAGCCTCACCGCGGGGACGAACCAGAGCACCGGCACTTGCAACCTCACCGGTATGGCGCCGAACAGCTACACGGTGAGCGCGAGCTTCACCGGGACCGGCGGCTTCAACGCAGCTACCGGCAGCGCCAGCCTGACCATCAGCAAGGCCAGCCAGAGCATCAACTTCCCGGCGATCACTGGCCGGGCGGTAGGGTCGCCGGACTTCATGGTGGCCGCGGTGGCGACTTCCGGATTGACGGTGACCTTCAGCAGTTTGACACCCACGGTGTGTGCGCTGAACAACTCGCTGGTGCACGTGGCCGCATCGGGTACCTGCACGATCCGGGCGGCGCAGGCGGGTGACGCCAACTACAACGCCGCACCCAATGTCGACCAGGGTTTCACCGTGGCCGCGGGCACCGCGACGCTTACGGGCTTGTCGATCTCCGGCCCATCGACCTTGGTTGAAGGTGGTAGCACCACCTACAGCGCGATTGCAACCTATAGCGATGGCAGCAGCCATTCGGTGACCGCCCAGTTCTCGGTTTCCGGCAGTGCGGCCACCATGGTGGGTAACAGATTGTTTGCCAATCTGGTGAGCGCGGATGAAACGGTGACTGTGTTTGCGGATTATTCGGAAGGCAGCCTATCCGAAGTGGCGACACAATCCGTGACCATCCAAAACTCGGCAAACCTCACGGTGATCAATCTGGTCCCCGGCTGGAATCTTGTTGGCAACGGCAGGAGTATGGCTTTGGATGTGGGAGCAACCTTCGGTGATCCCACCAAGGTCACCACGGTATGGAAATGGCTACCTGGGGCGAATGCGAACTGGGCGTTCTATACCCCGACGCAGGCAGACGGTGGCGCGGCCTACGCGGCAAGCAAAGGCTATTCGTTGATGACCACCATCAATCCTGGGGATGGTTATTGGGTGAATGCCAAGAGCGCTTTCTCCATTACCCTGAGTTCAGGAACCCTGCTGACGACGGGAAGTTATCAGGACGGTCTAGGTAGCCACCCGCTGCCTTCGAGTTGGAGCCTGATCGCAGTGGGCGATAATCCTTCACCGCGGCAATTTGCCAACGGCATCAGCGCTACGCCGCCCGCGGAAGGATCATTGGCCGCCACGAGCCTGACTACGCTATGGGCCTGGTATCCTGGCGACCCGAATACCAGCGCGCAGTCCGGCTGGTTCTTCTATGCGCCAAGCTTGGACAATACCGGAGCCTTGGGTAGCTACATCACGTCACATTCGTACCTGGATTTCACGGCAGCCGGCAAGCTGTTGGATTCCGGTACCGGGTTCTGGGTGAATCATCCGTGAAATTACAAACGCACAGCCCCAGAACCACGGACGGCTTTACGCTGCTCGAACTGCTCGTGGTTCTGGTGATTATTGGCCTGCTCGTAGGTTATGTGGCACCACGCTACTTCGCCCAGGTGGGCAAGTCCGAGGTGAAAGTGGCACGTGCTCAGATCAAGTCGCTGGAGGATGCGCTCGATCAATATCGCCTCGATGTCGGTCATTACCCCAGCACCCAGCAGAGCCTGTCCGCACTCAACGAGCAGCCTTCCGGTGAAAGCCGTTGGCAGGGGCCCTACCTGCGCAAGGCCTTACCCAACGACCCATGGGGTCACCCATATCAGTTCCGGTCACCTGGCGAACATGGCGAATACGACCTCTGGTCATTCGGGCGTGACGGTCAGGCCGGTGGAACTGGCGAAGATGCTGATATCGTAAGTTGGCAATGATCTGGGACCGGCCTCAGCTCCCGAGCCAACTACCCGTAAGACTATGGGCGTGTTTTTGCTCTGACACATAGCCTTAGTGGAATTGACTATTTATTCATATGACTGGATTATCCGCGGCAAATTCGGATGCATACGTCCTAGTTGGTCGAAGTGAGCCGCGAAGTGAGCCGTTGTGATAGCGGATGTTATTTGCGTGGACCCCCGTGTTGAGAATTTTGATCTTGCGCATACGAAGTAACCTGCGTTGCCCTTTTTAACTAGAAAAGCCTTAGCCCATTTGCCTGGAGCACCCCATGAGCCACAAAAAAAGCCTACTTCAAGCCCCCGCGTCTACTGGTCTGGATCCTGCTGTCCAGGCGTTGCAACAGACCACATTCGTTGAAACAAAAGCGGGCCAGAACGGGCATTTGCATCATCCTGCTCAGCCTGCAAATGACGGTACTTCGGACGAATCCGCGCTAGCGCTGGATGAAGCGGTTGCCACTGCCAGCGGCGGTGTCCCGGCGGTGTCCGCCGAGTCCAGTGGTGGTGAGATCCATCTGGCGGAGGCGGTCACCACCACTACTGATGCCGCGCCTGCGGAGGCGGGCAGTGTGCCCAGCGACAGCGCGGG
>CAIXFP010000350.1 GCA_903918705.1 uncultured Pseudomonadota bacterium | reverse complement strand
GTTCTGGGCCTTGGCGTGCAGGATCAGGCGGGTGGAGTCCGCCTTGGGGTCGCAGCCAACTATCATCACTTTCTTGCCGGCCTCGGCCAGGCCCGCCACCAGGTTTTGCGTGGTGGTGGACTTGCCGATACCGCCCTTACCGTAAATCGCGCATTGACGCAGAGCCATGATCTTTCTCCTCAGGTCTCGAAAACGAAGTGCGATTGAAGAATTCGTTCGCGCTTTCCTTATCGCAAGGCCTGTGCCAGACCGGTGCTGCTACGTTAACTAATTGATATTTAAGCAATCATCCGGGATGGAAGATGTCCATGTCGCGTGCCGTACAACACAAAGGGCCGGGCTTTGTCGGGGTGGCGACAAGGGTGGATGCCTGCGTCTGGCGGGCCATGGGAAATGCGCCCCGTTTCGATCCGGGGCGGCCCGCCGCCTGGCCGTCAGCGCCGATTTCAGCGGGCCCGGCCGCGAGACCGCGCCATGGTGGCGCGCTACCCGGCTACTTGTTGTGGTTTGCTTCGTACAGCGAGGGTGTTACCCGGGCGGAGGCCAGGTATAGGCGCAGATTCTTGATGTCCTGCTTGCCGAAGACATTGCTGTGGTGGGGGTGGTGGAGGATGCCTTCGACGCCGTTCAACACCACCCGGTAGCGGGCACCCTGAATGGGCTCCATGCTGGCCCCCAGGTGGTGCATGAGGGATTCGATTTCGCGCCAGTGGACGTTGCCGCTGATGGGATCCTGGAAGATGGCGCGGATCAGATTTTCGTGTTTATGGCTCATGGCGAATCTCCTGCTGATTCCCGCATTTTATTTGATGAAGAGCGCTCTCCTGGCCAGGGATTTCACCGCCCGGAACATCAGGTGGCGCCAATAATCGCTGTATTGGATCTGGTCCGCCATGAGTTCCAGGTGTTTCAGGGGCAGGGTCGTGCTTCTGGGCAGGGCCTTGAGGAACAGGCGCTCGCTGGCGGAGGGGAAGAGCAGCCAGCGCAGGCGGTTGGCATGGTCGAAGTCCCGGGTGATCTGGCGGTAGCGGTTTTGATAGCCGGGGAGGGCCTCGCGTCCTCTTGGGGCGGCTTCGAGTATGGCCTCGGCGGCGTAAAGGCCGCTCAACATGGCGAAGGCGATGCCCTCGCCGGTGATGGGTTCCACCAGGCCGGCGGCGTCGCCGCAGAGCAGGATGCCGCCGCGGCCGGGGACTTTCCGGTAGTCGCCGAAAGGCAGGTGGTGGCCCTTGATCCGGCCTTCGGGCAGGCGGCCGAAGCGGGTGACGAGAAAGTCCTCGAATACCTGTTTCAACTCCGGATTGCGTGCATGCAGGCCGCCGATGCCGACGGTGAGGGTGTCCCGTTTCGGGAAGACCCAGCCGTAGCCCCAGCGCGCCAGGCCGAAATGGATTTCCGGGTCGCGGACCGCCTCCAGGGTGCCGGCCCGCTCGACTTCCAGTTCCAGGGCGAACGCCACCGTACCCGGTTCGAAAGCGCGACCGAACAGGGACTTCGCCACCAGGCTGTTGACGCCATCGGCGCCGATCAGGAAATCGAAGCTGATCTTTGTGCCGGAACGCAGTTGGCAGGTTTTTCCGTGAATATCCAGATCGACCAGGGCATCGCCCAGATAAGGGGTGGTGCCTGCGGTGACGGCCTGTTGCAGCAGGAACTGGTCGAAGGCCATGCGCCGGGTGAAGAACAGTTCGCTGGCATTCTCCACTTCGTTGAGCAGCTTGCCCTGGTGAAAGAACTTGACCCCCCGGGCGGTGTAATCGACCACCGGCTTCCATGAGTCCGTAAAGATGCGGGAGTAGATGTTCCTGCTGCGCTGGGTGAGGAGGCCACCGCAGAGCTTGTCGCGGGGGAAGTCGGCCTTGTCGATCAGCGCGGTATCCATGCCCTGGCCGGCCAGGGTGCGGGCGGCGGCGGAACCTGCGGGACCACCACCGACGATGAGAACCTTGTGATGGCGTTTCACGGGACGTGCTTGCTGTCGGAGAGGTGAATCGAGTGTAGCGGCTCGCTCCGGACCACGCCGCAATCCGGGCCGCCGCATGACATCAATCAAGGCCGCATGTTGCGAATAGGCGGACCATACCCCCTCGCCGTTCACAAGGACACGCCATGCAAATCCCGGTCCCCGGCGCGGAAGCCCGCCACCTCGAGCAATAAACCGATGCTGCCCGCTCTCCTCGTCGCCACCCTGATCGCCCTGTTCGCGGGCCAGGTACTGCCCCGCGCCATCACCGCGGCCCCGGCCCTTTGGGCGCATCTTGTGCTGGCCGTGGGCGTGATGACCCTGATCACCGCGGCCATGCAGCACTTCGTGCCGGTGCTCACCCGCGGGCGCGGACCCGGACGCTGGGTCGGGCGCCTGCCCTGGCTGATGGCCGCGGCCGGCGGCCTGGCGCTGGCGGTGTTCGCCGGCTGGCTGGATTTTGTCTGGGTGTCGGCGGCGGCGGCGCTGGGCCTCTGCGGCGCGGGGGCCATGCTCGCCTGGCTGCGGGCCCGCGCCCGCAATACTCTGGGGCACCCGCATCCCGGCCTGGCCTGGTACATCGCGGCCATGGCCTGCCTGGCTCTGGGGCTGCTCGCCGCCGCGCTGATCCCGTGGTTCCCCGCCTGGCACGACGCTTTGCGGGCCTTCCACCTGCACATCAATCTTTACGGATTCATCGGACTCTCCGCGGTGGGCACCTTGCAGGTGCTGCTGCCCACCGCCGCCAACCAGCCCGACCCCCGGGCCGCACCGCGTTTGCGCGACGATCTGAAGTGGGCCCTGGCCGGCAGCCTGGCTGTCGCCGTCGGCCAGGCCGGGTGGACACCCCTGGCCTGGTTGGGCGGGGCACTTTGGGGTTGGGTGCTGGGGCACATGGGGCTGGCCTGGTGGCGCTTGTATCGCCGCCACCTGTTCGCGTTTCACGGCGCGGCGCCGGTGCTGGCGGCGGCCGCCCTGGGCTTTGCCTGTGCCTTGCTGGCCACACTGACGGGCACTGGCGGGCCCCTGACCCTGTTTCTGCCGGGTTTCCTCATGCCTCTGCTCACCGGTGCGACCGGTCAGTTGCTGCCGGTGTGGACCGAACCGGCGCGCCCGGCCGCTTTCCATGATGCGGCGCGCCAGGCACTGACCCGCTGGAACGGTTTCCGCGCCCTTCTGTTTTTGACGGCGGCGCTACTCCCGCTGTTCGGTTACAAATGTTCCGGCATGCCGGCCTTGACCGCGCTCGTCTGGTTCGGCATCGTGCTGGGCTTCTGGCTTTTCAGAGATTGATGTCCTGAATGTTGACCGATTACGTGCATACCTTTGGCCAATGGCTGCTCGCCAAGCACGGCGTTCGGGTGCACAAGATCGCCCTGGACGCCGGATTCACCTGTCCCTTTCGCGACG
>CAIXFP010000349.1 GCA_903918705.1 uncultured Pseudomonadota bacterium | reverse complement strand
GTCATCTGACCCTCCGATGCCCCTCCGCCTCAGCCATCTACGCGAATGTAGTGCCTGATGGCCCTAGAATTGTTCGCATCCCCTTGTTTCGTTGGGCACTTTTGGAGGAGCTGTTAAACATGGGCTAGGACCGCGACGGCCCCACTTTACGTGCTTGACCATGGAGTGGCTACAGGGTGTGCAATGGGGACATCGTTTCAAAGGAGTGAACCATGTCTGCCTGTTGTTGTGACTCCGGCTGCGCCTCGCAATTCGCGGCCAGCCCCCGCTACCGCAAGGCCCTGTGGGTGGCCCTGTGCATCAACGCCGCCATGTTCGCGGTGGAGATCGCGGGCGGCCTGAAATCCGGTTCCATGTCCCTGTTCGCCGACGCGGTGGACTTCGCCAGCGACGCCGGCAACTACGCGATTTCACTGACCGTGTTATCCATGGGTCTGGCCTGGCGCTCCCGTGCCGCGTTGGTCAAGGGCTATTCCATGGCGGCCTTCGGCGTTTTCGTGCTTGCCCGGACGGGCTGGGCGGTGGCCCGCGGCGTGCCGCCGGAACCCTTGACCATGGGCGCCATCGCGGTACTGGCCCTGCTCGCCAACGGCGGCGTGGCCTTGATGCTGTATGCCTTCCGGGACGGCGACGCCAACATGCGTTCCGTGTGGCTGTGCAGCCGCAACGATGCCCTGGGCAACGTCGCGGTGCTTCTGGCGGCAGCGGGCGTGCTCGGCGTCGGCGATAGCTGGCCCGATCTCGTCGTCGCCATGGCCATGGCCGGGCTGGCTCTGACTTCCGGCCTGGCGGTGATACGCCAGGCCCGGCGGGAACTCGCGACGCCGCCCCGGGTCGCCGCCGAATTCACGGTCGCCATCCCCGTGTTGCGGCGGCCGGATTGAAGACGCCCGGGGACTAGCAGTCAGTCGCGCTGAAACGAAGGCATGTAACGGCGGCTTCTTCCGCCATACGTCGTTGCGGCCCCTTGCCGCATACCCCATACGGCAGCGGGTCCGCGCCTTGCCTGACGAAAAAACCCAGCCATTTCATCCATCTCCGTTTCAGCATGACTGGCTACTGGCGGGCCTCCTCTGCCGCCGCCGGCATAGCCTGTAAGATCGCGCTTCACTCAAGCTGAATGGATGAACTCTCACATGGCAATGCTCGCTTTCGATGACGCCAAGGCAAGACTGCTGGCCTCCGCCCGGCCCGTGGTTGATCGCGAAGTGGTGGACCTGGCCGACGCCTTCGGCCGGGTTCTGGCGGAAGACCTGATCTCGCCCATGACGGTGCCGCCCTTCTCCAACGCGGCCATGGACGGCTACGCGGTATGCGCGGCCGATGTGGCCGCGCCCGGCGCGCGCCTGGCGGTGAGCCAGCGGGTGGCCGCCGGCGAGGTGGCGCGGCCCCTGACGCCCGGCAGCGCCGCTCGCATTTTCACCGGCGCCCAGGTGCCGGAGGGCGCCGATGCCGTGGTCATGCAGGAAGACTGTGAGGCCGAGGGCGATTTCGTCGTCGTCAACCTGCCGCCCCCGGCCGGCCAGCACGTCCGCCGGAAGGGCTCGGACCTGCTGGCCGGCAAGGCCATCCTTGCCGCCGGCAGCCGCTTGACCGCCGCCGCCCAGGGCCTGGCCGCCTCCGTGGGTTTCGCCGAGGTGAAGGTCTACCGCCGCCTCAAGCGAGCCATCTTCTTCACCGGCAGCGAGCGGGTGCTGCCGGGCCAGCCCCTGCCGCCGGGCCACATTTACAACTCCAACCGCTACGTGATGCGCGGGTTTTTCCAGGATCTGGGGGCGGAGGTGATGGATCTCGGGATCATCGCGGATGACCGCGCCGCCACCCGCGCCGCCTTGCGCCAGGCCGCCGCCGGGGCCGACCTCATCGTCACCAGCGGCGGCATGTCGGAAGGCGACGAGGACCACGTCACCGCCGCGGTCCAGGCCGAGGGCCACATCGACGTGTGGAAGATCGCTTCCAAGCCGGGCAAGCCCCTGGCCTTCGGCGGCGTCCGCTCGGGCGACCGGGAGGCGGCCTTCATCGGCCTGCCGGGCAATCCGGTCTCGGTCTGGTCCGGCCTGCTCACCCTGGTGGCTCCCTTCCTGCGCCGCTGCCAGGGCCTCACCCGGATCGAGCCGGAAGCCATGACGCTGCGCGCGGACTTCAGCTATCTGAACAAGGGCAACCGCATGGAATTCGTGCGGGTGCGGCGCAACGCCAAGGGTGGCCTGGACATCTACCCGACCCAGGATTCCGCCATCATCTCCTCGGCGGTCTGGGCCGATGGCGTCGCCAGCATCGCCGCAGGCACTCTGGTGCAGCCGGGCGATCGCCTCGCCTTCCTGCCGGGCCCGGGCTGGACGCCATGAACCCAACCGGCCAGCGCCGCGGCAATCCATGGCTGCGCTGGCTCAATGTGTTCGTGCGCAGCGTGCACCTGGCGGCGGTGATCGGCCTCGGTGCCGCGCTGCTGGGCGCCCCGCTGTCGCCGCTGCGGTCATCCCTGAGCGTGCTGGTCAGCGGCATGACCCTGCTCGCCCTGGATCTCTGGGGCAAGCCGCGCCTGTTGCTGGAATGGTCCGGGGCGGCCCTGGTGCTCAAGCTGCTGGCGGTAGCCGGCCTGGTGTTGTTCGCCGAATTCCGGCCATTCCTGTTCTGGGTGGTGGTGGTCTGGTCGGCGGTTTTCGCCCATGCGCCGGCGTCGTTCCGGCATGGGAGCTGGCGGCGCCATGGAGTCGAGAAACAATAACCTGGACCATGATGGGTGCGCCGGCGGGATGCGCCCGTCAGTACGGCCAGAATGTTCGGGTTATCCCTAACCCGCCTCACCGCCCGGAACACACCCCGCAACCCGGATCCTTCGGCACCTTCACCCGCTGCCATTCCATGCCGCCGGCGTCGAACAGCACCAGGGCGCCGGCCAGGGGGCTGGCGTCGCCCAACAGCAGGCGGATCGCCTCGCCGGCCTGGAGGCTGCCGATCATGCCGGTCAGGGGCGCGAACACGCCCATGGTGGCGCAGCGTTCCTCGTCCTCGGGGCCGGTGTCCGGGAACAGGCAGTGGTAACAGGGGGAAGCGTCCTGGCGCAGGTCGAACACCGCCAGTTGCCCGGAGAAACGGATGGCGGCGCCGCTCACCAGGGGTCTCTTCAGCGCCACGCAGGCCCGGTTGACGGCGTGACGGGTGGCGAAGTTGTCGCAGGCGTCCACCACCACATCCG
>CAIXFP010000348.1 GCA_903918705.1 uncultured Pseudomonadota bacterium | reverse complement strand
TAGGGAAACATCCTGTCCGGAAGCTCACGCAGTTTCATTTTCTCGAAAGCGAGAACGGGGCGGCCCCCGTGCTCCAGGTCATTAAGCATGACCTGGCGGTTTGAGAGGAAATAAAACTCCGCTTTGCGTGATGATAAGCCATGCCATGGTCCACTGCCGCTCGTGCGCGCAGCTTGTTCGGGATTGCTGCGCGATGGATGGCCACAAAAACCAACAACTACACCGATCAGGCCCACGCGGCCGGCGGGGCGCCGGCGCTACGGCACACAAGCCCCCGGCGTGCCGGGGGTTTGTTATGCTCCCGCCGTCCGTCCCTCGACTGGCCTTCATGAATTGGCTGACCCGATTGTTTCGCCCCGGCCCCCAGGTTGCCGTTGAGCAGGCCCAGCGCCGCGATGCCTGGCTGCGCGCTCACGCCAGCGACCTCGGCACCGCCTTCGAGCGCGCCCGCTACGTGGTGGTGGACGTGGAGACCACCGGCCTGGACCTGATCCACGACCGCCTCATCGCCATCGGCGCCTGCGTGGTGGAAGGCGGGCGGGTGACCCTGGCGGAGAGTTTCGAGATCGTCCTGCGCCAGGACCGGGTCAGCAGCAAGGACAACATCCTCATCCACGGTATCGGCGGCGAGGCCCAGCGCGAAGGGGTGGAACCGGTGGAAGCCCTGCTGCGCTTTCTCGCCTTCCTGGGCAAAGCGCCCCTGGTGGCGTTCCACGTCACCTTCGACCAGACCATGATCCGCAAGGCGATGCGGGATTATCTCGGCCTCGACTTCAAGCACCCCTGGCTCGACCTGGCCTACGTCATGCCCGCCCTGCTGCCGGAACAGGCCCGCCGCTATCGCGCCCTGGACGAGTGGTCCGGGCACTTCCGCATCGGCAACTTTGCCCGCCACAGCGCCCTGGCCGATGCCCTGGCCACGGCGCAACTGTTGCTCTGCGCCCTGCCCCTGGCCCAGGTTCGCCACTCCGCCAGCTACAAGGATCTCCAGGCCCTGGAAAAGGCCCAGCGCTGGGTGAGCTGGTCGGGTTGAGCGTCTAATGGCCAAGCCGATTTTCGGCCCGGAGACGGGCCTCCCCTGGAGCACACCATGCAACTAACCGAGCGGCAGCGCGAATACTGGCGCCGCAACCTGCGCCTCACCGCCGTGCTGCTGGCCATCTGGTTCGTGGCGACCTTCGTGGTGGCGTACTACGCGCGGGAACTCGACGGCTACACCTTTCTCGGCTTTCCCCTGCCGTTCTACATGGGCGCCCAGGGTGCCCTGGTCATCTACGTCCTGGTGATCTGGTTCTATGCCCGGCGCATGAACGCCCTGGACAAGGAATACGACGTCCACGAGGGCGACGATTGACCCCCGCCCCGCCGCCGGACCTGCTGCTGGCCAGCGTCGCCCGCGCCCTGCTGGAAGTGGCCTGGTTCAGCCTGCTGGGCCAGGGCGCTTTGGCCCTGCTGGTGGGGCAACGGCGCCACGGCAACCTGATCTACAAACTCCTGGCCCTCGTCGCCG
>CAIXFP010000347.1 GCA_903918705.1 uncultured Pseudomonadota bacterium | reverse complement strand
TGGACGCGGTGGGAGAGTTCCAAGATAGTGCCCTTACGAGACGGCAACGCGGCGGGTTGCCTTGAAATGCTAGGATGGCCGGATTTTCGAGCGCGCGGATTCTAACTTGGCAGTCACTTATCCCAATAGCCCCTTTGCACTGCATCAGCCGTTCCCGCCGGCTGGAGACCAACCTGTTGCAATCGAACAACTGGTCGAGGGCATCGACAAGGGTCTGCGCTTCCAGACCTTGCTCGGGGTGACCGGCTCCGGCAAGACCTACACCATGGCCAACGTCATCGCCCGTCTGGGCAGGCCGGCCTTCGTGATGGCGCCCAACAAGACCCTGGCGGCCCAGCTTTACGCCGAGTTCCGCGAGTTTTTCCCGGACAACGCGGTGGAGTACTTCGTCTCCTACTACGACTACTACCAGCCGGAGGCCTACGTCCCCTCCCGCGACCTGTTCATCGAGAAGGATTCCAGCATCAACGAGCACATCGAACAGATGCGCCTCTCGGCCACCAAGGCCCTGCTGGAGAGGGAGGACTGCATCATCGTCGCCACCGTCTCGGCCATCTACGGCATCGGCGACCCGGTGGACTACCACGGCATGATCCTGCACCTGCGCCAGGGCGAACGGATCGAGCAGCGGGCGATCCTGCGTCGGCTGACCGAGATGCAATACCAGCGCAACGAGCTGGAGTTCAAGCGCGGCGTGTTCCGGGTGAAGGGCGACGTGATCGACATCTTCCCGGCGGAACACGCGGAAACCGCGGTGCGCGTCTCCCTGTTCGACGACGAGGTGGAAAGCCTCAGCCTGTTCGACCCCCTCACCGGCCAGGTGCTGCACAAGGCCGCCCGCTTCACCGTGTACCCGTCCAGCCATTACGTCACCCCGCGCGACGTGGTGCTGACGGCGGTGGAGAAGATCAAGCTGGAGCTGGCGGAACGCCTGGAGTTTTTCCAGAACAACAACAAGCTGGTGGAAGCCCAAAGGATCGAGCAGCGCACCCGCTTCGACCTGGAGCTGCTGGCCGAACTGGGCTTCTGCAAGGGCATCGAGAACTATTCTAGGCATCTTTCCGGGCGCAACCCGGGCGACCCGCCCCCGACCCTGATCGACTACCTGCCGCCCAACGCCCTCATGTTCCTGGACGAATCCCACGTCACCGTGCCCCAGGTGGGCGGCATGTACAAGGGCGACCGGGCGCGCAAGGAGAACCTGGTGGACTACGGCTTCCGCCTGCCCTCCGCCCTGGACAACCGGCCCCTGCGCTTCGACGAGTTCGAGACCATCATGCGCCAGACCGTGTTCGTCAGCGCCACCCCCAGCACTTACGAGAAGGAACACCAGCAGCAGGTGGTGGAACAGGTGGTGCGCCCCACCGGCCTGATCGACCCCATCATCGAGGTGCGCCCGGTGGGCACCCAGGTGGACAACCTCATGTCCGCCATCACCGAGCGCACCGCCCGGGGCGAGCGGGTCATGGCCACCACCCTGACCAAGCGCATGGCGGAACAACTCACCGAATACCTGTCGGAACACGGCATCCGGGTGCGCTACCTGCACTCGGACATCGAAACCGTGGAACGGGTGGAAATCATCCGCGACCTGCGATTGGGCGTATTCGACGTGCTGGTGGGCATCAACCTGCTACGCGAAGGTCTGGACATACCCGAGGTGTCCCTGGTGGCCATCCTGGACGCCGACAAGGAGGGCTTCCTGCGTTCCGAGCGTTCATTGATCCAGACCATTGGCCGCGCCGCCCGCCATCTGCACGGCACCGCGATTCTCTACGCTGATCGCATCACCGATTCCATGCGCCGCGCCATCGACGAGACCGACCGCCGCCGCGCCAAGCAGATCGCCTTCAACCTGGCCCACGGCATCACGCCCGTGGGCGTGGTGAAACGCATCAAGGACATCATCGATGGTATCTACGACCCGGAAGCCGCTAACCAGGAGCTGAAGGCCGCCCAGAGCCGTGCGAAGTACGAGGTCATGAGCGAGAAAGACCTGGCGAAAGAAATCAAACGCCTGGAAAAGGACATGCTCACCGCGGCGAAAAACCTGGAATTCGAACGCGCCGCCGAGCTACGCGACAAGCTGCACGCCATGAAGAAGCAGTTATTCGGGGTGGAGGAGCACGATGATTAGTCCATGTGGTCCACGAATTTTGGAATGCGGTTTTAGCGTTGCCCAGGCATCGGGAATCGGATCGGCTGTACAACAGGTCAGGGCTCCCGCGGTAGTCGCAAGCTCTTATCTGGGCATGTTCGCGGCTGATACAATAGAGCGGTTGCAAGGCAGGTGCATGCGGTGCCGCCACTTCTAGGCCTATGGGAGTTATTAGCGGTTGGTTTGCGGTTCGGAGTTGTTACTGGAACCGAGATATAACACCTAATAATCAGAAACAATACAATTGTCAACTTGTTTATATGGTCAGAAATATACGTAAGGATTTGATTGTAAATGGTTAGTTACACAAGTCTTGCCGTGCATTCATTAAAATTGGCTTCAGGGTCTTTCGCTCATGCTTGGTTAGGGCAGCGGACTCATAATCCGGAGGATATCGACTTTCGGGCCTGTAGCTCAGTTGGTTAGAGCAGGGGTCTCATAAACCCTTGGTCGCCGGTTCAAGCCCGGCCGGGCCCACCAAATACACGCGGGTTCCCGAGAAATCGGGCTCCCGCGTTTCTCATATTTTTAGCCCAAAGAATTTGGCATTCTCTGTAGTCGCCCCTGCAAAATTCAGACCGCAGCCACCGACGTTGGCGAACAGGGGATCGCCCTACGTTGATTAATTAGATAATCGATCAAAAACCACGCAAACAGAATCGCAGGCAAAAAGAGGCCCTTCAGGCCCATGCGGGCCATCGCCCGCAACAGCCAGCGCAGGTTGTAACCCGCCGCGCACAGCACCGCGTGCAAGGCATCGCCAGTCGCCCCACGCAGCCAGCAGCGATCCATCCGGTTGTCACTCTTGAGGTGGCCGATTGCCGGTTCCACCGCCTGGCGCCGCTTCAACCAGCGTCGTTGCTGCCGTGTCAGCGACTTGTACTTGCCGAGGTGGATGATCTGGACCTGCGGGTTGTCCGCGTCGACGCCACGGAAACCCAAGTCCACAAACACCTCCTTCGGCGTGCGACCTGTGCCCTCCAGAAGGATGTTCGTCTGTTCCAGTTGTTCGCGGAGGAGGTGCCCGTCGTAGGGATTGCCGGGGAAAGTGCGGGCACCCACCGCCAGGCCGCTGCGATGGGTCACCACGATGCCGGTCTTGACCCCGAATTCATAAGGCTTCCGGGCCTTCCCGTCGGGTAAGAACACGCCGTTGCCGGCGTGCTCTCCCCTAAGAACCGTGCATGCGAGTTTCCCAGCACACGGCTCAAGCCTTCCAGCAGCCCGTAATCGGACCGGGTCAATCACAACGGAGTCAGTGGGCATAGGAACGGCGCTTGAAGTAGGTTGCCCAGGCGGGGTCGAACGGGTTGGCGTCACATCGGACTTTGATGTGGCGCTTTATCGGCAGTGTCACCGTGCGGAAGAGTACGAACGGCCGCGCCTGCAAGTCGCTCGTGGCGCTGCAGGCGAAGGTCCAGTCATGTAGACCCAGACGGCAAAAGTAACGCGCCTTGATCCAGCGCGCACTCTCTCTGGGATGGCGGCGTTTGGCCCACATCCACAGTTTGGTCCAGACGAGATGGTCGACTCGTGCGAAGGTTGCCTTCGCCACGACGTGCCGGTGAAACATCGCCCAGCCCCGAAGGATCGGATTGAGCAGCATGATTACCTGAGCCTGTGTGGCGGCCTTGTTCTTCCCCAATACCTCTCTTACCTTGTTCAACAGCGTCTGCACGCTTTTGCGTGCCGGTTTGATCAGGAGCTTGTCCCCGTACTTGCGCACGTTCTGCCCAAGGAAGTCGAACCCTCGGGCAAGATGCGTGATCAGCGTTTTCTCGGGAGCCAGTTGGAGCCCCCGTGCCGCGAGGAACGCCTCGATGGCCGGTTTGACTCGCTGTTCCAGAAGCTCTCGATTCTCGCCGGTCACAATGAGTCGAGTCACCCCGGGGAACCGCCCCCCGAGGTGCTCACGGAACCGGACGTGAACGTCTCCGCTCATCCGGCTCTTCCTATCCAGCCTGTCCATACAGCAATCGCCAGTGCGGGAACAGCCAGGTATGCCGCCGCGCAATGCGTTGCAGCCAGTGGTCCGCCCGCCGTTTGTGGCCTCGCAGCCGCTTGAACTTGCGGGTGGCCCACAGCACGAGTTTGCGGTCGATATGCCTCAGGGTCCGGTACAGCGCCGACTTGTAGTAGACGCCGTAGTAATTGATCCATCCGCCTATCTTCGCGTTGAACATCCGCGCCAGGTCGTCCAGCGCCTTGTCGCTGCGCAAAGGCAGGTTCCAGCTTCGGACTTCCTGGCGGATCGCTTTCGCTGCCTTGCTGCTGATCGCCGGACTGAAGTTGATGAAGTACTTTCCCCAGCGGTTTTTCGATCTCCGGGGTCGAAAGCTGTACCCCAGAAAGTCGAAACCGATGTTCGGGTAGCCCCCTCGCCGATCATCGTCTTTGCAGTAGATGATTCGGGTCTTCTCCGGGTGGAGTTCCAGTCCACAGTCGGCAAATCGGCGCTCCAGCGCGTCTTTCAGATGTTCCGCCTCCGCCTGCGTGCGGCAGTGGCACACCGCATCATCGGCATAGCGCTCGAATGAAATGCTCTGGTAGGTCCTTTGCATCCACAGGTCGAAGGCGTAGTGCAGGTACAGGTTCGCCAGCAACGGGCTGATGACGCCGCCTTGCGGGGTGCCCTTGTTCCGTTCCTGTCGCGTTCCATCCGGCATCTGCACCGGGGCTTTCAGCCATCGCTCAATGTAGAGCACCACCCAGTTGTCCTGGGTGTGGTGGCGCACCGCACGCATCAGAAGGGCCTGATCGAGGTTGTCGAAGAACCCTTTGATGTCGAGATCAACGACCCAGTCGTTGTCCCAGCAACGGCGGCGCGCCTGCCCGATCGCTTGATGGGCCGATTTGCCCGGCCGGTAGCCGTAGGAGTCCGGGTGGAAGTGCTTCTCCAGTTCCGGTTCCAGTACCTGCTTGACCACCATTTGGGCGATCCGGTCGGCGACTGTGGGGATGCCCAGCGGCCGGATGCCTCCGTCCGCCTTGGGGATTTCCACACGCTTGACCGGCGGGGGCTGGTAACTCCCGGAGGCCAGCCGGTTCCAGAGCTTGTAGAGGTTGTTTTCCAAATCCTCATCAAACGCCTGGATCGTCTGGCCGTCCACCCCGGCTCCGCCCTGGTT
>CAIXFP010000346.1 GCA_903918705.1 uncultured Pseudomonadota bacterium | reverse complement strand
GGCCCTGGCCGCGCTGCTGCATGATCTGGGCAAGTTCGCCGAGCGGGCGCGCATTCCGGAGGCGCAGGTCAAGGATGCCGGCGGTATTACCCGCCAGGCCGTCAACGAGTTGCTGGCGTGCCCGGAATGGAAAGGGCACCGCACCCATATCCACGCCGCATACACCGCCATCGGCATGGATTTGCTGGAAACGCATCTGCCGGAACTGGTGGGCGAGGAAATGGCGCCGTTCGCGCCGTGGCGGGAGAAAAACGCCGACGACTCCATCATCAACGCCGCCGCCCGGCACCACCGGCCCGATACCTTCCTGCAATGGGTCATCGCCAGCGCCGACCGACTGGCCTCCGGTTTCGAACGGGAGGAGTTCGAGGCCTACAACCATGCGCCGGACGAGGAGGAGAAGAAGCTCAACCACTACACCACGCGGCAATGGACGCTGCTTGAGGGTGTGCGTCTGAGCGTGAGGGCGGAAGCGCGTGAATGCCGATATCCGCTCAAACCCCTATCACCCGAGGCAATCTTCCCCGTCCCCGCGAAAGACTGCGAAACTGGCGACAAGGCCGAAGCGCAAGCACGCTATCTGGAGCTGTGGAACCAGTTTCAAGCCGGCCTGAAAGCCATTCCCGCCAGCCACCGCGCGAACTTGCCCCTTTGGCTCGACCATTTCGATAGTCTCTGGCTGGCTTTCACCCACGCCATTCCCTCCGCCACGGCGGGCATTGCCGGCAATGTGCGGCCCGATGTCGCGTTGTACGACCACTCCCGGACCACGGCGGCGCTGGCCGTGGCGCTTTGGCGCTTCCATGCCGACCAGGGTCATGACACGGAAGCCATCAAGGAACAACTGCGCGCCCAATGGGACCGCGACCGCGCCGGTTACGATGAATCGCTCCTTGCATGGGAAACCGAGAAATTTCTGCTGATCCAGGGCGATTTCACCGGGATTCAGGACTTCATCTTTGCCGGCGGCGAGTCGCAGCGCCAAGTGGCGCGCCTGCTGCGCGGGCGTTCCTTCCACGTCTCGCTGCTGTCCGAACTGGCCGCGTTGAAGGTGCTGGAAGCAGTCGATCTGCCGCCCACCAGCCAGGTGGTGAACGCCGCCGGCAAGTTCCTGATCGTCGCGCCGAATACGACGGAGACCGTGGAGCAACTGCGCGCGGTTCAAGCCGAACTGGACGCCTGGTTCCTCGCCCACACCTGGGGCCAGTCCGGCATCAACCTCGCCTGGCTACCCGCCCGCGCCGACGATTTCCGCCACGGCAAGGATGAAAGTCCGTTCCGTGACCTGATCAAGCACCTGTTCGAGCAACTTGAAACCGCCAAGCTGACCCACTTCGGCCTGTGCGGAGATACGCCACCCGAGGCCATCTACCGAGGATTCCTCGACCGGTTCACCCACGGCGAATGCAAGATCGACGGACGTTCACCGGCCCATCCGGAATTGGAGGGCTTGAGCGAACTGGCCTGGGATCAGGTCATGACCGGGAAGTGGTTGGCCAGCCAGGATCGCTTGCTCGTCACCCGCAACCGAATCGAACCGCTGTCGAATGGGCAGACTTTGAACCAGTTGCGGCTGCCCCTCTTCGGCTTCCACGTCCTGTTCACTCGCCCGGAAGAGGTTTCCGGCAAGTTCGGCGACGAGGCGCGCTCCGGTAATCTGGCGCGCGCCTGGGATTTTTCGCTGCCGGAATCCGCCGACGCGCCGCTCTGGAATGGCTATGCCCGGCGCGCCATCAATGCCTTCGTGCCGAAGTTCAGCGAATCCGATCTGGCCGAAGCGGGCTATGGAAAATACGATGGGCTGAGCGCGGAGGATCGCGACAACGAGCGTCCTGGGGCTCCCAAGACTCTCAACCATCTGGCCCTGGACGACCGCCGCAGTTATCCGGAAAAACCGGACAAGTGGATCGGCGCCGAAGCCCTGATGACGCTGAAGGGCGACATCGACAACCTTGGCCTGATATTCCAGCAGGGCCAGGCACGCCCCTCCTTCGCCCGCATGGCGGCACTCTCGCGCCAGATCAACGCCTTCTTCACCGTCTGGCTGCCTTGGGTGTGCCGCAAGGAATTCCCCAACACTTACACCGTGTTCGCCGGCGGCGACGATTTCTTCCTGATCGGACCGTGGCATTCCACCATCAGACTGGCCGGCAGGATGCGTGACGAATTCACCCGCTATGCCGCGCACAACCCGGACATCCACTTCTCGGCGGGGCTGTCCATGAGCAAACCCGGCCTACCTATTCGCCATCTGGGACAACTGGCGGATGAATCGCTGGACAAGGCCAAGGCTTTTCTCCCCTCGCCCGCAGGCGGGAGAGGGGCCGGGGGCGAGGGAGCAACGCCCGCCAAGAACGCCGTCACCTGTTTCGGCTTTGCCGTCCCGTGGCCGCAGTTCGAGCAACTCATGGTCCGCGAAGCAGCGCTGGGCCGACTCAGCGGCGAACTGAAGCTGTCCACCGGCTACCTCTACGGTCTGCTCAATCTCACCGATATGGCGGCGGACCAGACCCGCCCGGAGAACGCCCTCTGGCATTCCCGTTTTGCTTACCGCACCCGGCGCATGCTTGAAGCCAAGGTGAGAAACGAGGGCGACCGCGACGCCACCGAGCGCAAACGCCGGCAACTGCAACAGGAAATGGCGCTGGAAATCGCCAACAGCGGTATCGAACAGCACCGGGCGGCCTACAAGATCGCCCTGTTCACCCATCTCTATCAACAACGCGACTGAGGAGACTGAAATGGCCCAACAGCCCTATCAACAAGGCAGACCCAACCCGCAACGGCGCGAGGAAGCGCCGCGCCAGCAGGCGGATATCGGCTGGCGTAACAACATCCGCTTTGCTACGCCGGACGCAGAGCTGTTCAACGGCATCGCAAAGGCAGCGGCGCAGGGCGTGGCGCGCGCCGATCCCTACCGCAACAAGCCCACCCAGTTGCGCCGCTTCTATGACGAACTGCTGCTTTGGGAAACCCGCGTCAGCCAGCAGCCGCTGGAGGCTCAGGCGGCCAAGTTCGCGGAGTGCCTGCCCTTCATCCGCATGCTCAATGCCAAGGCGGCCTATGCCGATGGCCGCAAGCTTGTCGACCGTACCTTTGTCGATCTCATGCAGCACACTTTGAGCGAAGTCACCAATCCGCAAACCTTGACCACTTGCAAGTATTTCTGGGAAGCCTTCATGGGCTTCTACAAACAGGAACGCCAGGACTGAACCAGGGAGACCCCACATGAAACTCACCGCCATCCGCAAATTCACCGGCAGCCTGGAGCTCGTCACCGGCCTGCACATCGGTTCCGGCAACAACGAGATGCACATCGGCGGCACCGACAACCCGGTGTTGAAGAACCCCGTCACGCAAGAGCCCTACATCCCAGGTTCCAGCCTCAAGGGCAAGATCCGCAGCCTGCTGGAATGGAAGCTGGGCGTGGTCGGGCAGACCAAAGGCAAGCCGCTGGGCTTCGGTGACATCGCCCATATGCCCGGTGCAGAACGGGATCAGGCCAAGACCCTGCTCAAGCTGTTCGGCGGCGCGCCGGAAGGCTCGAACCAGGACATGACCCTGGTGGAGGAAATCGGCCCCACCCGCCTGGCGTTCTGGGATTGTTCGCTCAGCCGCGCCTGGGTAGCCGAGATGAGCCGGCGCAACCTGCTGCTGACCGAAACCAAGATGGAAAACATGATCGACCGCATCCGGGGCGTGGCTGAACACCCGCGCAACACCGAGCGCGTTCCGGCGGGCGCCACGTTCGATTTCGCTCTCACCGTGCGTATCCACGATGGCGAAGACCTGCTGGCCACGGTTTACGAAGGGCTGAAACTGCTGGAACTCACCGGCCTGGGTGGTTCCGGTTCGCGCGGCTACGGCAAGGTGAAGTTCGCCAAGATGGCAGGACGACGTCATCTATTCCCGCGCAGGTCGCGCCTGGTTCAGGGCATGGGATAGCGCATTGATTTTGGGGCG
>CAIXFP010000345.1 GCA_903918705.1 uncultured Pseudomonadota bacterium | reverse complement strand
GCCCTGGCGCGCGAACAGGCGCGCCAGGGTGATTTCCGGTTCCTGGGTGACGTTGCGGGTCACCATGCCCACGCGCAGGTCAGGCATTGCCAGCAGGTCGCGGATCAGGTCGGCCATGCCGGGAAACAGGACGGCTTCCTCCCGGTATACCTCGGTGAGGGTGGCGAGCAGATCGCTGCGGCCATGCTTGCCGAAGTGCTTGGCCAGGTTGCGGGGAAATTCCTTCAGCCCGCCCAGGTACTTGAACAGGTTGCGCCGCTTCTGGAAGCGGTCGAGGTCGCCCAGGTCCATGCCGTGGCGGGCGAACGCCGTGCCGATGGCGGCGAAGGCATCGATCACCGTGCCGTCGGCGTCGATGATGATCAGGCGGTCACGGCTGGGGTACATGGCGGCTCCCCCCTGTCTCAAAGGGGGGCTGGGGGGGATTCAGAGCGTTTCCACCAGCCTCTAGCCAAGGCAAATCCCCCCTGCTCCCCTTTGGGTAAGGGGGGTGAACGACCGGCTTGATCCCCACGAACAGGTAGTAGGGCGCGCGCAGCCCCGGCAGGTAGGGCACCGGCGCCTGGCGTTCCTCGACATGGGGCGCCAGGAACAGGGAGTGCAGCGCCAGCAGGTGCTGGTCGGAAAGATGCACGCCGTCATGGGCGAACCAGCGCCGCCAGAAGCGGTTGGGGAGGCTGTCCGTGTTGCCGGGCAGATGGAAATCCACCACGCCCAGGCGGCCGCCCGGCGCCAGCATGGACCAGGCGTTGGCGAGCACGGCGCGCCAGTCCGGCATCATGGTCAGGGCATAGGAGAGGAACACCCGCTCCACCGGCTGCTTCGGTTGCCAGGTGGTGGCATCGGCCTCGATCACCGTCACGTTGCCATGGGCGTGAGCACGTTGCCGCGCCAACTCCAGCAGGGAGGGGCACAGGTCCACCAGTTGCGTGCTGGCCAGGGACGCAACCGGACAAATCCTATCCAGCAATTCCAGGTTGCTGCCGGTGCCGCAGCCCAGTTCCACCACCCGGTCGCCAGGCGCGATGTTCAGGGCCGCGATCAGGTCCGCGCGGCCATGCAGCAGGCGGGCGCGGAAGGCGTCGTAGCGTTGCGCCTGGGGCGCGTAGAAGCCTTCCAGGCGTTGCGCGTGGCTACCGGCGCGCGGCTGGCCCCACAGCAGGCGCCAGAGGACGCGGGCGTCACCGGCCAGATCAAGCGGGGACATCGGCCACCATGAAGCCGGCATAGGTGTGGACGCGGTCGTCCGCGTGCAGACGCGCCGCCAGATCGCGATCGATGCGCAGGGCGTCCTCCAGGCGGCGCCGCTCGTGGCCGACCCGGACCCAGTTGAGGAAGGCGGGGTCGGCATGGGCGCTGCGCAGCAGGATGCGGGCGCCAGCCCGGGCTCGGCCGAGGATGGCGTTCCATTCCTCCACCAGGGCCGCCGGGTGGTAGCTGCTCATCCAGTCCATGTGGTCGAGGAGCACGAAGCGGGAGATGGGCCGCTTCGTCTCGTGCAGGAATTCGGTGACCGTGCCGGTGTGGGTTCTGATGCGCTCCACCAGGCCCCCCTTCAGGGCCTGGAAGTTGTCCGGCTTCAGGTATTCCGGACAGCATTCGCGGCGGTAGCGGCCGTTCACATAGACCCGCCAGAAGTAGTTGTTCGCCACCGGCAGTTCCCGGAACACGTATTCCATGGCCGCGCGCGCGAAGCCGGCCACCCCGTCCGGATGCTGCGCCTGCACCAGGCGCCGCTGCGGGTGCGGCACCCCGAGCAGGCTCAGGGTGGTCTGGCGGCCCAGCACCCATTTCATGGCCGGCGTCCACAAGGCCGGGGCAATGCGCTCGTCGTAGAGGCGGCGCTGGGTGGGCAGGTCGGGGGCCGCGAGCAGATCCTGGACATCCGCCGCCAGGCGCGGCCGCATTTTGAAGTAGGCGCGGAAGCCGCGCGCCACCAGTCCGGCCAGGCCGTGGTAGTAGAAACTGCCGAGGGGGCTGGTGAACCAGCCGTGGTGCCGGTCCCACCAGGCGCGGGCGAACTCCGACAGCTCGCCGCGCAGGCTGGCGCGGTACAACTGGGCGAAACGGGGGTGATGGCCGTCGCCGAAAATGGCAAAGAAATCCTCGAATTCGAGCCGGCGAATGGCGGCGATCTTCAGTTCCAGCAGGGCGTTCTGGCGCGGGTTGGCGTCCACCGCGTGGATGCGCCGCGGCGCGTCGAGCGCGTAGTCGAGGGCGTTGCAGCCGGCGCTGGAGATCACCATCACGGTGTCGTCCGCGCCCAGTCGCATGGCGCGCCGGTCCACCGCCGGGTCTTCCCAGCAGGTGTTGTAGACCAGGGAGCGGGCATAGAGGGCGTTGAACACGTTCTGGTCGAGGCGGTCCAGCAGGGTCAGCGCGGTGGGGGCGCTGTGAAGGTGAATTTCGGGAGCGTTCATGGAGGGCGGATTTGTGAGCGAATGATTGCGAGACTAATGCCCACTCATGACGGGGATATTTCGCCGGCCATCATCGCGCCCCGTGGACCAGCCGGCCCACTGTCATCAAATTGTCATGTCATGCGGATAAAAGGCGCCTTTGCTTACCACCCCGTGGCGTAGGTTGGGCAAAGCGCAGCGTGCCCAAACTACGCTACAGAGGAATCAGAAATCATGGGCATTTCAGACGACACCGACATACAAGGCCATTCCATGCACATACTCGACGCCAAGAAGGCGCAGATCGAAGCCAGCCTCAAACTCCTTGCCGAGGAGGTCGGCACCGCCATCGAGCAGGCCGTCCAGTGCCTCATCCATCGCGACCTCGCGGAGTGCGACGCGGTGATCCGCGCCGACGAACTGATCGACGACCGACGCCGGATGATTGAGCAGGACTGCCTGGTGACCATCGCTTCGCAACAGCCCGTGGCCCATGACCTGCGCGACATCTTCGCCGCCACCCATATCGCCTCGGAACTGGAACGCCTGGGGGACTACGCCTGCGACATCGCCGCCTGCGCGAAAAGGATGGACACGGGAGCCCTGGACGGCCTCGGCCTGGACAATATCCTGGACATGACGCGGCTGAGCCGGGAGATGTTGGCCACGGTGATGCGGGCGGATGCGGACAACGATGTGCAACTGGCCCGCCAGGTGGCCGGGATGGACGACGCCATGGATGCGTTATTGAAGGAAACCATCGATCAGCTTCTCACCGCCATGCACCATGCCCCGGAGCTGGTGCGCAACGGCAGCAGCATGATGTGGGTCGCCCACCATCTGGAACGCTGCGGCGATCGCGCCACCAACATCGCCGAACAGGTGGTGTTCCGGCTGGAAAACGTGGTGGCGAACCTCGGTTGAAAACGCGCTTCACCGGGCCGGCGGCGTGAAATATTACAGCCGTCACGGTGTTGTAATAATTGGCGAATAAGCTGGCCGGGTCACTAACTGAAGACGCATCCGTCTGGAGATCGCACATGAAGACCACGCTGAAACTGGCCACCCTGGCCGCCGCCCTGTCCCTGAGTCTGTCCGCCATGGCCACCGACATCACCGGCGCCGGCGCCACCTTCCCCTACGCCGTCTACACCAAGTGGGCCGAAGCCTACAAGGGCGCCACCGGCAACCAGGTCAACTACCAGGGCATCGGCTCCGGCGGCGGCATCAAGCAGATCAAGGCCAAGACCGTCGACTTCGCCGGCACCGACGCGCCCCTGACCGAGGCTGAGCTGGATCAGGCCCATCTGGTGCAGTTCCCCGGCGTGATCGGCGGCGCCACCATCGTCTTCAACCTGCCCGGCGTCGAATCCGGCCATCTGAAACTGGACGGCGCCACCACCGCCGACATCTTCCGCGGCGCCATCAGCAAGTGGAATGATGCCCGCATCGCCCGCCTGAACCCCGGCGTGGCCCTGCCCAATACCGCCATCACCATCGTCCACCGTTCCGATGGTTCCGGCACCACCTATGTGGTCAGCAATTACCTGGCCCTGCAGTCCATGGCCTTCAAGCGCGACGTCGGCGCCGAAAAGGTCGTGAACTGGCCCGCCAACAGCATGGGCGGCAAGGGCAACCCGGGCGTGGCCGCCAACGTGCAGAAGATCGTCGGCGCCATCGGCTACGTCGACTATGCCGACGCCATGGAAAACCACCTGAAGTTCGCCGCCCTGAAGAACAAGGCCGGCCACTTCGTCCTGCCGACCCAGGAGGCCATGGCCGCCGCCGCCCACGCCAACTTCAAGGTGCGCGGCATGGCTCCCAGCATGCTCGACCAATCCGGCAAGGATAGCTGGCCGATGGTCAGCGCCACCTTCATCCTGGGCTATGAGCACGGCGACGCCGCCAAGCAGAAGGCCGTCTCCGAGTTCTTCACCTGGTCCTTGAGCAACGGCCAGAAGATGGCCCAGGATCTCGGCTTCGTCGCCCTGCCGCCCAGCGTGGTGAAGATGGTCGAAGCGGAAATGAAGAACCTGAAGTAACTTCATGTAAGCGCTTGTTTCGGGCGCGGAATAGCCTTCCGCGCCCGAGTTTTCTCCGCAAGCCTCTTTATCTCGCGAGGCGGCTTGCGGAGAATGCCGGGCTGGTCAGTAACGCAGCCCAACATCGCGGCGGTTCGTTGGGCACGCTACGCCTTGCCCAACCTACAGCGAATGAGAGGCGGCTTGCGAAGCAGCCCGGCTTCGTTCAGGAACAAATGACATGAGCGCAGTAATGCCCCACGAAATCGTCGATCTTCATGCCGACCAGGTCCGCAAGTTCCGACTCCAGGACATGGCCTTCCACAAGGTCACCCTGCTGTTCGCTTTCGTCGTCCTGGCGGCACTGGCCGGTATCCTGATATCCCTGACCATCGAGGCGATGCCGGCCTTCCGGGCGTTCGGCCTGTCCTTCCTCTGGACCAATGTCTGGAACGTGCCGGACGACAAGTTCGGCGCCCTGGCCGCCATCTACGGCACCCTCGTGACCTCAGTCATCGCCCTGGTGATCGCCGTGCCGGTGAGCTTCGGCATTGCCCTGTTCCTCACGGAAACCTGTCCCGCCTGGCTGCGCCGGCCCCTGGGCACGGCCATCGAACTGCTGGCCGGGGTGCCGTCCATCATCTACGGCATCTGGGGCCTGTTCATCTTCGCGCCGCTGTTCGCCCAATACGCGCAGCCCTGGTTGCAGAAGGCCCTGGGCGACGTGCCGGTAATCGGCGGCTGGTTCGGCGGCGCTCCCATCGGCATCGGCATTCTCACCGCCGGCATCGTGCTGTCGCTGATGGTGATTCCCTTCATCGCCTCGGTGATGCGCGACGTGTTCGAGACGGTGCCGCCGCCCCTGAAGGAATCCGCCTACGGCATCGGTTGCACCACCTGGGAAGTGGTCACCCATGTGGTTCTGCCCTACACCCGGATCGGCGTCATCGGCGGCATCATGCTGGGCCTGGGCCGCGCCCTGGGCGAGACCATGGCGGTCACCTTCGTCATCGGCAATTCCAACAGCATCGTCGGCAGCCTGTTCGCCCCCGGCACTTCGATTGCCTCCACCCTGGCCAACGAGTTCGGCGAGGCCAATCCGGGATTGCACATTTCTTCCCTGTTCGCCCTGGGGCTGGTGCTGTTCGTCATCACCTTCGTGGTGCTGGCCCTGTCGCGCTGGCTGATCCATCGCGGTACGGCGAAACAAGGCAAGTAGGAGGCCACGATGAATCTGTATAACCGCCGTGTCTGGACCAACCGCATCGGCATCGCCCTGTCCATGTTGGCCATGCTTTTTGGCCTGCTCGCCCTGATGTGGATCCTCTGGACCCTGTTCTCCAAGGGCTTCGCCGCCCTCGACTGGAATTTCTTCACCAAGGACACCCCGGCACCCGGCAGTGCCGGCGGCGGCCTGCGCAACGCCATCGTCGGCAGCCTGATGATCATCGGCGTCACCACCCTGGTGTCCACGCCCGTCGGCATCCTGGCCGGCATCTATCTGGCGGAGTACGGCACCACCTCCAAGTTCGCCGCCACCACCCGCTTCATCACCGACATCATGTTGTCGGCGCCGTCCATCGTCATCGGCCTGTTCGTCTACGCCCTGGCGGTGGCCACCCTGGGCGGCTTCTCCGGCTGGGCCGGTTCCCTGGCCCTGTCCCTGATCGCCATACCCGTGGTGGTGCGCACCACCGAGAACATGCTGCGCCTGGTGCCCACCAGCCTGCGCGAGGCGGCTTTCGCCGTGGGGGCGCCGCGCTGGCAGGTTTCGCTGAAGGTCACCCTGCGCGCGGTCAAGTCCGGCGTGGTCACCGGCATCCTGCTGGCCATCGCCCGGGTCACCGGCGAAACCGCGCCACTGCTGTTCACCGCGCTGAACAACCAGTTCTACAGCACCAACATGTCCAAACCCATGGGCAACCTGCCGGTGGTGATCTTCCAGTTCGCCATGAGCCCCTACGACAACTGGGTGAGCCTGGCCTGGGGTGGCGCCCTCCTGATCGCCCTCCTGGTGCTCGGGCTCAACATCGCCGCGCGGGTTCTGTTCCGCCAGAAAGCCTCAAATTGATTCCGGAGTTCCCCCATGTCCGCCCATAACAACACCGCCGACGGCGCCCCCATCCTGGAAGTCCGCGACCTGAATTTCTATTACGGCGCCTTCCGCGGCCTGAACAACGTCACCCTGGACATCGCCAAGGGCCGGGTGACGGCTTTCATCGGCCCGTCCGGCTGCGGCAAATCCACCCTGCTGCGCACCTTCAACCGCATGTACGACCTCTATCCCGGCCAGCGCGCCGAGGGCGAGATCAACTTCCACGGCAAGAACCTGCTGGACAAGAAACAGGACGTGAACCTGGTGCGGGCCAAGATCGGCATGGTGTTCCAGAAGCCCACCCCCTTCCCCATGACCATCTACGAGAACATCGCCTTCGGCGTGCGTCTGTACGAGAAGCTGCCGAAATCGGAAATGGACGATCG
>CAIXFP010000344.1 GCA_903918705.1 uncultured Pseudomonadota bacterium | reverse complement strand
GCCTGGATGGTCAGCTCGTTGGTCTTGGTGCGGAACAGGGTGCCGGCCACGCCCAGGATGTCGCCCAGGTCCATGCGCTTGAAGGCGTCGTAGGCTTCCTCGCCGATGGCGTCGCGGGACACGTAGATCTGCATGCGCCCGCTCATGTCCTGCAGGGTGGCGAAGCTGGCCTTGCCCATGACCCGCTTCAGCATCATGCGTCCGGCCAGTTGCACGGATACCGGATGGGCTTCCAGGTCTTCTTTGGCGGTCTCGCCATGGGTGGCATGAAGCTGGTCGGCGTAATCGCGGCGGTCGAAGTCGTTGGGGAAGGCGATGCCGGCGGCGCGGATGCCGGCGAGTTTCTCGCGGCGCTCGGCGACGATCTGGTTTTCGTCCTGGGGGAGGGGGGGGGCGGTTTCAGTCATGATTTGATATGGAAGAAAGTGAAAACATTGAAGCCGAGCGCGTTCGCAGCCGCGGCCTGGTTACGGTCGGCCGTGGCGAACTCGTTGGCGAGGAAACGTTGCGCGGAGGACAGGTGCAATGCGTCCAAGGTCCGCAAGGGTAGTGGCGAGACATGGTCGATCAGGCGCAGGGCATGCACGACCTGATCGTCATTGATGGGATGCACGTCCAGCGCCCCATCCTGGATGTCGATGCGAACCTCATCCATGGCCTGGGTTTCCAGGGTCGCCGTGATTTCACCGTTGCGACGCCGTCGTGCCAGGGCGCACCGCATTTCCACCAAGGTCAATCGGCTGATGGCCAGCGGGGTGCGGGCCATGAAGAAGGCATCGAACTCGTTGCTGTCGACTTCGGTGATATAGCGCTTGAGCAGGGCGCTGGTGTCCACGTAAACCATCAGCAGCGATCTTCGCGTTCCTCGGCGAGGATGTCCTCGCTAGGGACAGTCTGCATGGGCTGGGTCGCCCGGAACGCGGCCAGCGAGCGCACCGGACGCTTCGGCGCCACCGGCAATATCCGCGCCACCGGCTCGCCGCGGCGCACCACCAGGATTTCCTCGGCGTCGGCGAACATGGCTTCCGGGTGCGACAGGCCTTCGCGCGCTTCGCGGATGGTGAGTTCCTTCATGGCGCATTCCGTCTATGGATGTGTCACCAGTATAAACGGTGTGACACAGGCGTCGGCAGCGAGTTGAGGTTGATCCGTGGAACGGGAATAACCGGCCACCAGCAATGGCTCTGGCGGCCTCAAGCACACCGCGCCTTCAAGGAAAACCAGCAGCCGCGCACCAAGTGTGAAACCAGGCCGCCACCCAGGCCAAACCTGGTGCCGCATGGCTGATGGGCGCCAGAAAACTCAGACCGGATCATCCTGAGCCGCACCGTAAAAAGGCCTATAAATCGACCACCTGAACGCCGGTCGGCAAAGCGGAGGGGATGTCCGACTCGTTGCGGAACCCCGGGTGACAAGCGGGTGAAGGGAATCGAACCCTCGTATGCAGCTTGGGAAGCTGCCGTTCTACCATTGAACTACACCCGCAAAGATCCTGTGAGCATATACGAACGAAGCAGGCGATGCCAAGCAGGACGCCTTGTTTGTCAGGGCCACGTCATCTAACCGCGCAATGGCCTGATTGGTTACAGCAGCACAGTGGGGACTGGACAAAGGCGCGGTCTGCTGCTACGTTTGCGGCATGGATGAATG
>CAIXFP010000343.1 GCA_903918705.1 uncultured Pseudomonadota bacterium | reverse complement strand
GCGCCCATGATGCCTGCCACCGGCAGCGCCTGGTCCGGCACGGGGCCGAACGGGATGCGGGCGTAGGAGAGGACGACCGTGGACGCCGCCAGTGTGGCCAGCGCCATGCCGGAGTAAAGCTCGTAGGGCCGGCGCAGCAGGTTTTCTACGGGGTAGGGCATGGGGCGATGTCCCTGAGGCAGGCGAGTAGCCAGCGTGCTGTCTCAGCCGGTTCCGGGTATTCGCGGTCGGACTGCCAGACCGTGACATCCTCAGTCCAGAATTGCTGAAAGGGCATTTCCAGTGGGTGCCAGGGCTGGTTGCCCTTCCTGGCGCGCCAGGTCAGGAAGTCCAGGCGTGCCAGGCTTGCCGCCAGCTCGGCGTCGTCGATCAGGTCGACACGTTGCTCCAGCAAGGTGCATATCTGGCTCTCGGGCGATTCCGAGTCGCCCGCGATCACGTCATAAAGCCCGCGATACTGCGACAGCCAGCGATGCAGGACGGGCACCCAGCGCGCGGCCTTGAGCTCCACCAGGCTCTCGGACACGCGGTCCATGAGTTGTGCGACGGCCTGCATTACACCTCCGCAGACCGCAAATCGCTCACCAGGCGCGCACTCCCCATGCGGGCATTGCTGCTCAGTACCTGCTCCAGCGTCAGGAGGTTTGCCGTTGCGTGCTGAGGCAAAGAAGCACGGATGTCTTCATAGAGCCGTGTGGCGTCCGCGCCGGCATCGTAGGTGCCAACCAGGATCGCGCCTTCGATCCGCTGGCAACGGGCTTCGCTCGGACTGCCGGATCGATAGGTTCGGATTTCGTCCCCCACGACGAAGACCGATCGCGGATGTTTCCTCGCGACGATGGTATCGATGAGAGGCAGCACGGCGTTAGGGCCGGTGAGACGAGACAGGTACACGTTCTTGCTCCAGACACAGGAATTCGTGCCGGAGACTGACCAAGCGCATAGGCGCCCGCCACAATAAATACCGGATTCGATTACACCCTATTCTTTGTGGCGAGTCCGCGCCGCAAACGATATGCTCACGCGGCCGCAGGCCTTTTTGCGTGTCGCCATTTCCCTTGCCGTTTGCCTAAGCCTTTGCCCCTTAAGGCTTTTTTCCGTTTCCCATTAAGCCCTTTCGGTAACGTCCCCCGCGGATTTTTAGCGGGGGACGTGCCCTTTCAGATAAGCCCCTTCCCCTTGGACGCGACCGCCGACGGTCGCCCCTTTGCGCCGTTTGCTGTTGCGTGCTGTTTATTGCCTGAGGGATGGTTGTGGGCCTGATTGGGGGCAGCTCACGAAACGGAGGTACTTGTACACCAACCGTTTGAATGCCGCTGTAGGCTGCATTCGATGAACTGGCGGGGAGATGTCTCAACTATGCAGGTTTTGCTCACCTTGCTGTTCCTGCCATCTTCAAGGGGGCATCATGGCGACCCTGAGAAGGAGTTCTGCCACATCAGTGAGACGACCGGGCTCTTGATCGGCCACAGCAACCAAGTCGGTGCAGGGCTTCCAAGTACCGTGAACGTCGGCTTTGAGGCGGCACCATTGTCGGGCCGTTGTCGGCCAGGAGCGGTCGGTCGAGGTCGCCCTCCAATTTCACGTCCTGCGATCACGCTGAGTGGCCGGTTTTCGGCGAGCAATTTGACATCTACGCCGCCTCGTCCCGGCCACAAGCGGCCCTTGGCGGAGGCTGAAGGATGTGATTCTGGAGGGCAGATGTACCTCCGGAAGCGGCCAGCCGTGTGAGCGGCAGGGTTGGCGGAGCGTCTGCCTACCATAGAGGTTACGTTGTGGTACTGCCCTTGCTGTTGTCGTGGCGAATAGCGCCCATGGCATGAAGTTACGCCGTGTCCTGTCGATAGCGCACGTCGGACAGCAGGCGGCTCAGTTCCTTTTTCACCACCTCGTAGCACTCACACACCCGGGTTTCCAGGCCGGCCCGGTCGAGCACGGCGATGTGGCCGCGGCGGTAACTGATGAACCCGGCGCGCTGCAGTCTTCCGGCGGCTTCGGTGATGCCTTCGCGGCGCACCCCGAGCATGCTGGCGATCAGTTCCTGGGTCATGACCAGTTCGTTCGACGCCATGCGGTCCAGCGTGAGCAACAGCCAGCGGCATAGTTGCTGTTCCACCGAATGATGCCGGTTGCAGGTCGCGGTATGGGACATCTGGGTCATCAGTGCCTGGGTGTAGCGCAGCAGCAAACGCTGCATCAGGCCGCCGCGCTGAAATTCCTGCAGCAGCCTGCCGCGCTCCAGGCGGTAGGCATCGCCCGCGGTCTGCACCACCGCCGAGCTGGAAGTGGTATCCCCGCCCATGAACAGGGAAATGCCGACCACGCCCTCGTTGCCCACCCCGGCCGATTCCGCCGAGGCGCCGTCCGCCATGACGTAGTGCAGCGAGACGATGGCGGTGGTGGGGAAGTAGGCGTGGCGCATCTGGCCGCCGGGCTCGTAGAGCATTTCGCCGAGGGGCAAATGGACCCGCTCCAGATGCGCGGCGAGGGGTTCGAAATCCGCCGTGGGCAGGGCGGCGAGCAGATGGTTCTGGCTCGGACTGGACGGGGTGGGCATCGCCTGGCCTCTATTTCGGGCTGGTGATTTCCACGCCTATCCCGCGATAGCCGATGAAGCGACAGGACTGGGTGAACATCGGCTCGCCGCTCACCCGGTACTGTTGTTGCGAACCATCGGCATTGACGCGGCTGAACAGGAAATCCAGGAACGGCTGGCGCGCCGCGATGGTGGCCTGGAGCACCGCCCGCTCCGCCTCATCCCAGCCGGCGGCCTGGACCGCGCCGGCAGTCCCCGCCAGGGGTTCGACCTGGATTCCCAGCATCTCCAGGACCGGGCCGGACACCTTGGTGAAGTTCATGTTCTCGTCCTGCTCCCAGTACCAGTCGGAAGCCAGTTCGGTGAGGCTGCGATAGCGCGCCTCGCTTTCCCGCAGTTCGGCGGTGCGTTCCTTCACCGCCTGTTCCAGTTCCTGGTTGTACTGCTCGAGTTTCTTGTACAGCAGGCGCACTTCCAGCATGTTGTGGATGCGGGTCCGGGCTTCCACGAGGTCGAACGGCTTGCTGATGAAATCCTTCGCCCCGGCTTGCAGGGCGCGCAGCTTGTGGCCGGGTTGGGCGGTGATCACCAAGACCGGCAGGTAGCTGTCGGCGTCGTTGGTCTTGAGCCCTTCCATGACCTGGAAGCCATCCAGCCCGGGCATCTGCAGGTCGAGCAGGATCAGGTCGTATTGGTTCTTCCGGTGCAGCGCGAACACCTCGCGCGGGTTCATGGTCGAGGCGAAATGGGTATAGCCTGCGTCGCGCAGGACTTGCTCCAGCAGCATGACGTTGGACTCCTGATCGTCGACGATCAGGATGCTGGCACCGAGGATTTCCGCTTCGCGCAATTTCATGACGTCTCCTTGGCGGCCGTGCGGGCGGCCTTGGCGAACTGCATCGCCACGTCCAGCGCCTCCATGAAGGCGTTGACCTTGATCGGCTTGGTCAGGTAGTTGAAAAAGCCGGCCGCCAGGGCCTTCTCGATGTCCCGGGCCAGGGCGTTGGCGCTGAGCGCGATGATGGGGATATGCGCGGTCAGGGGGTCGGCGCGCAGGATTTTCATGGCTTCCACCCCGCTGATGCCGGGCAGGTTGATGTCCATCAGGATCACCTCGGGCAGGTAGGCGCGGGCGTACTCGATGCCGAGCGTGCCGTCCGCGGCGGAGAGCAGGCGCAGATCGGGACGGCGGGCGATGATCTGCTCCACCAGTTCCAGGTTGGCCGGGTTGTCCTCGACATAGAGCAGGGTGCGCAGCGGCGTGCCCTCCGGCAATGGCGCGTGGACCAGCGCCGCCTGCCCGGCTTCGTGGACCGCGAGGTGGTGCGCGCTGGTCAGGCCCAGTTCGAACCAGAACACGCTGCCCACGCCGACGGCGCTATCCACGCCGATGACGCCCCCCATCAACTCCACCAGCCGCTTGGTCACCACCAGGCCGATGCCGGTCCCCTCTTCCTTGCCGGCCTCGCGGCCAAGACGATTGAACGGCTGGAACAACTGCGCGATCAGTTCCGGCGGGATGCCAGCCCCGGTGTCGCGCACGCTGATGCGCAGTGAACTCGGCGGGCTGATGCTGTACTCCACCGCCACCGTGCCGCCCGGCCGGTTGTACTTGATGGCGTTGAACAGCAGGTTGATCAGCACCTGTTTGACTCGGGTGCGGTCGGCCTTCACGAAATAGGGGGTCTCGAAGTGCGGGAAGGTCATGCCGATGCCGCGCTGCTGGGCCTGGGGCTCGATCATGGCGCGGCACTCGAGCATGACCTCTGCCAGGGAGACCGCTTCCTGGGACAAGGTCACCTTGCCCGACTCGATCAGCGCCAGGTCGAGGATTTCGTTGATCAGTTCCAGCAGATACCAGCCCGCCTTGAGGATCTGGTCCAGGTTGCGCTGCTGCGGCGGCGTGGGATGCGGCGTTCCGGATTCCATGAGCTGGGCGAAGCCCAGGATGGCATTGAGCGGGGTGCGCAATTCGTGGCTCATGCCGGAGAGGAAATCGGTCTTCGCCCGGTTGGCCTTCTCCGCCGCAGCCAGGGCCTCGTTCAGTTTTTCCTCGACCTGCTTGCGCACCGAGTTGTCGGTGCCGATCAGCAGATAGCCGATGATTTCGCCGTAGTCGTCGCGCAATGCCGTGATCGACACGATGGCTGGGAAGCGGCTGCCATCCTTGCGAATCTTGGTGAGTTGATAAACATCCTCGATTCCACGCGAAGCCTTGAAGGCCAGGGCCTCGAAGCCCGGCGCGATGGGGGTGTCGAGTTCCAGGCTGAGGGCCTGGGCGCGCGCCCTCACTTCCACTGGATCGTGCATGTCGCTGGGGCTGATCTTGTTCACCACCTCGGCGGCCTGGTAGCCCAGCAGGCGCTCGGCGCCGACGTTGAACAACTGGATGATGCCTTTCTCGTCGGTGGCGATGATGGAGAAATTGGCGCTGGTGAGAATCGCGGTCTGCAAGGCTCCGGTCTTCAGCAACCCCTCCTGGCGCAGGGCTTCTGAGGCGCTCTCCCCATTGCCGATAACGTCGGCAGGCGCGGGGAAGGGGACTGTGATGGGCATGCGTGTTATCCGTGAAAACCTGGAACGAAGTCGGTGGACCGGTTTGCCGAACCGGTGAACTGCGAATCTGGCCGCCCGAAGCAGGCTGCCAACCTCGTTCTGAGCATCGCGGATCGGGCTGCGCTGGTCTGTACGCTGGCACACAGACGCAGGCCGAACCCTGCATGACCATTAGGCGGGAGCGGTGCAGACCTGCTCCCGACGGCGCGGAACCCCTGCTCAGGAGCCCTTGACGATCAAGGGGACCGGGTCGCCGGCATGTTTCCTGGCCTGCTTGGCCGCCTTCTTTTCCTTGGTGGTCAGAAGGGAATGTTTTTTCGCTTCCTTATTGGAGTGTTGCCCTTTGATCATGATGATTTCCTCTATTCAGGTTGAAGGATATCGGCGCCGCCTGGGCGCGCGCCGATCACGGCACTCAGTATTGGTCCGCCGCCCAGCCGTCCAGTTCGATGCAGGCTTCCGCCGTGGGCTTGTCAGTGGCCTTGCCGAGCATCGGCGTGTAGCAGAGATATTCCTTGCCGTGGCCATCGGAGCGATTGCGCAGAGGCATCTCGCCCAGGGTCTCGTAGCCGCGTGCGTCCATCAGGATGAACTGGTAGTCGTCACCAATGCAGACCTCCAGCTTGCCACCGTTACCGGCGCCGTACTTGGCCCACCAGGAATCCGGATCGGCGCCGTCGTAGAACGGCGTCGCGGCTTCTTCGCCGCTCTGGTGCCAGGCCATGATGGTGGGGTCCTGCATCTGGTTGTCCCGGGCCAGGCCTTTGGCGAGGAGACTGGCGCTCTGGAAATTGAGGGCGTCACCTTGGTAGTCGATATGGAGGTTGCGCATGTTGCCTGCCTTTGAAAAAGGTCGATTCGTGACAGATGCCGGCAAGATTGCCGCATCACACCAGAACCTTATAGACCTTGTCCGACATAATTACTCAAGTATTATCGCAACCGGTTACCTGTCGACCGCCGGCGCAACCCCGCCGCCAATCACCTGTAACCTGCATGCGGGCGTAGGCAACCAAGGTCGAGTGGAACCGCCGCCCAAACCTGTTCAGCGCTGTCCCGGGAATGGCTCCCGGGCGTCCGGGTCCAACCGCCCGGGGCACTCCGATCCTAGCAGCCTGTCGGACTTTGGAATCGTCGGCTGCGAAACGACCGCAGCGGTCCATTTTTCACCGGCTTCTTGCCCCATAGTTCGACTATGCGGCGGCGAATCCGGCAAAAACTGGCCTCGCTGGGGCCCTTTCTCGCTATCGACGACCGAAGTCCGACAGGCTGCTAGTCATCCACACACTGGCGTCCCGCCGTGTGTCGCAACCACCGCCCCTTGAGCGGTCGGGAGAACAATTTGGGACCAGCTTGGAAAGGGGGCAAAACGAAGCTCATCGGTCATTGGTGTCGGATTCGGACACTTTTTTCCAAGGCGTACCCGGGCGGCATGAGCGCGCCGGGCAAAGACTGCGTCGAGGCGCCGCCGCTACGGGCGGAGTTGTTCAGCAGCGACCAGATGGCCCAGCACGGCGTGCGCCTCGCCGGCACCCACCGCCTGGCGCCGCGCCGGGTGCCGGACCCGCTGCTGGCGCGGCTGGCGGCCAACGAGGCGGTACTGGTCGAGACCTGCGACCAGTTGACCAGGGCGGTGACGGCGAAACAGCGCATCACGCCGGCCGGGGAATGGCTGCTGGACAACTTCTACCTGGTGGAGGAACAGATTCGCACCGCCCGGCGCCACCTGCCCAAGGGCTACAGCCGGGAATTGCCCAGCCTTGCCGGGGGTGCGTCGCATGGGTTGCCGCGGGTCTACGACATCGCCCTGGAAACCATCGCCCATGGCGACGGCCGGGTCGACCCGGACAGCCTGAGCCGCTTCGTCGCCGCCTACCAGACGGTCAGCCCGCTGCGCCTGGGCGAGTTGTGGGCCATTCCGATCATGCTGCGCCTGGCCCTGATCGAGAACCTGCGCCGGGTCGCGGTGCGCATCGCCCATGGCCGCGCGGATCGGGACCTGGCGGTCTACTGGGCGGACAAGTTGAGCGAAGTCGCCCGCCAGGCCCCGAAGAATCTGATCCTGGTCATCGCCGACATGGCCCGCTCGCAGCCGCCCATGTCGCCGCCGTTCGTCTCGGAACTGGCGCGCCGGCTCCAGGGGCAAGGCCCCACCCTGGCCCTGCCATTGACCTGGATCGAACAGCAACTGGCCGAATCGGGGGCGAGCATCGAACAGTCGGTGCGCATGGGCAACCAGCACCAGGCCGCCGACCAGGTCTCCATCAGCAACAGCATCGGCAGCCTGCGCTTCCTGGGCACCATGGACTGGCGCGAGTTCGTCGAATCCTTGAGCCTGGTGGAACGCACCCTGCGCACGGACCCGGGTTCGGCCTATGCCGGCATGGATTTCGCCAGCCGCGACCACTACCGCCACGTGGTCGAACAGGTGGCGAAGTCGAGCCTGTTCAACGAGGACACGGTAGCCGCCCGCGCCATCGAACTGGCCCGGTCCGGCGCGGACAACAACGGCGTGGGCGACCGGACCGCCCACGTCGGCTACTACCTGATCGACCGCGGACGCCTCCAGTTGGAACGGGCCCTGGGCGCCCGTCCGCCCCTTGCCGCGCGCCTGCGCCGCGGCGCAGGGGACTCGCCACTGCCCCTGTACCTGGGCGCGATCACCCTGCTCACCACGCTCCTGGCCGCCGCTTTCCTGGCCGAAGTGCGTGGAGCCGGCTGGGCGCATTGGACGCTGCTCCCCCTGGGACTGCTCGCCCTGGTGGCCAGCGGCCAGCTCGCCTCCGCCCTGGTGAACTGGCTGGCCACCCTGCTGGCGTCGCCTCATGCCCTGCCGTGCATGGATTATTCCGCCGGCATCCCGGCCGAATTCCGCACCCTGGTGGTGGTCCCCACCATGCTCGCCAGCCCGCGCAACATCGACAGCCTGGCCGAGGCGCTGGAAGTCCGCTTCCTGGCCAACCGCGATGCGAACCTGTTTTTCGCCCTGTTGACCGACCTGCGCGACGCGGCCGCGGAAACCTTGCCCGAGGACATAGCGCTGCTGGAACGGGCCCGGGCGCGCATCGAAGCCCTGAACACGCGCTATGGGGTAGACGGCCACGACGCCTTTTTCCTGCTGCATCGGCCGCGCCGCTGGAACCCCCATGACCGGCTTTGGATGGGCTACGAGCGCAAGCGCGGCAAGCTGGCCGACCTCAACGCCCTGCTGCGCGAAGGCAAACGTGACGGATTCTCCCTGCTGGTGGGCGACACCGCGCTGCTGGTCGGGGTGAGCTACGTCATCACCCTGGACACCGACACCCAGTTGCCGCGCGACGCCGCCCGGGAATGCGTCGGCACCATGGCACACCCCCTCAATCGACCGCGTTATGACGCGTCCCAAGGCCGGGTGGTGGCCGGCTACGGCATCCTGCAGCCGCGGGTGAGCGTGAGCCTGCCCGGCGCCACCCTGTCGCGTTATGCCCGCCTGAACAGCGGCGAGCCGGGCATCGACCCATACACCCGCGCCGTCTCCGACGTGTACCAGGACGCCTTCGGGGAAGGCTCCTTCATCGGCAAGGGCATCTACGACGTGGCCGCCTTCGAGCAGGCGCTGCAGGGGCGTTTCCGCGAGAACCGCATCCTCAGCCACGACCTGCTGGAGGGCTGTTACGTGCGCGCCGGGCTGTTGAGCGACGTGCAGTTGTACGAGGAATACCCGGCCCGCTACGGTGCCGACGTGAACCGCCGCTACCGCTGGATCCGCGGCGATTGGCAGCTCATCGGCTGGCTGCTGCCGTGGCTGCGCGGCCCCGACCGGCGCCGCGGCCGGAATCCGCTGTCCTGGCTGGCGCGCTGGAAACTGTTCGACAACCTGCGCCGCAGCCTGGTGCCGGCGGCGTTGACCCTGCTCCTGGTGCTGGGCTGGACCGCGTCCACCGCGCCCCTGCCATGGACCCTGGCGCTGCTCGGCGTGCTCCTGATTCCGCCGCTGCTGGCCAGCCTGCACGATCTCCTGCGCAAACCGGACGAGATGCGATTGGGCCAGCACCTGGCCGCCATCGCCCACGCCACCGGCTTGCGCGGCATCCAGGCGCTGTTTGCCCTGGTGACCCTGCCCCACGAGGCGGGTTACAGCCTGGATGCGATCCTGCGCACCCTCTGGCGACTGGGGGTATCGCACCAACGGCTGCTGGAATGGAATCCTTCCGGCGACCAGGAACTGGCCAGCCGCAACGACCTGGCCGCCGCCTTCCGCACCATGGGGTTCGCCCCGCTGCTGGCGGCCGCCACCGCGATTTACCTGGCGGCGGTGGTGCCGGCCGCGTTGCCTGTGGCCGCCCCCATCCTGATCCTGTGGCTGGTGTCCCCCGCCGTCGCCTGGTGGTTGAGCCGCCCGCTGGCTCGCCGCGAAGCTCGCCTGAGCGGAGACCAGAGCCGGTTCCTCGGCCGCATCGCACGCAAGACCTGGGCCTTCTTCGAGACCTTCGTCGGCCCGGAGGACCACTGGCTGCCCCCGGACAACTATCAGGAATATCGCACCGGCGCCCTGGCCCACCGCACGTCCCCCACCAACATGGGCCTGGCGTTGCTGGCCTACCTGTCCGCCCACGACTTCGGCTACCTCACCGCCGAGCAGCTGCTCGAGCGCTGCGGCCACACCCTGGACACCATGGCGGGCCTGGACCGGTACCACGGCCATTTCTACAACTGGTACGACACCCAGACGCTGGCGCCGCTGCACCCGGCCTATGTCTCGACCGTGGACAGCGGCAACCTGGCGGGCCACCTGCTGACCCTGCGTCCCGGTCTCACCTCCCTCATCGACCGGCCCATCCTGGCACCGCGCTGGCTGGACGGCCTGGGCGACATCCTGGGGATACTGGAGGAAGCCGCGGGTGCCACCGGGGGTGGCACATTCCCAGCCCAACTGGCGCAATTCCGCACCCAGTACGCTGCGGCGAACGCGCTCCGGCCCACCACCCTTGCGGCGGTTTGGCGCCTGCTCGAGCAGTTGAGCCAGGCCGCCGAGGCCATGCACGAGAACCTGGGGCAGGTGCCCGAGAGCCAGGCGTGCTGGTGGCTGCGTGCCCTGGCGCAGCAATGCCGGGCGGTCCGGGACGAGCTGGTCTTTCTCGCGCCCTGGCTCAGCATGCCAGCGGCCCCGGACGGCCTCGCAGCGCCCCCCGAAATCGACGTCATCCCGACCCTGCGCGCCCTGGCCGAATTGGCGCCCGGCCCCGCCAGCCTTGGCGCCACACCGGCCGGGGATGCCTGGCGGGGCGAACTCGACCGCCGTATCGAACTGGGCAGCGAGCGCGCCCGGGTGCGCATCGCCGCCCTCCGGCAACGCGCCCGGCAGGCCGGCGAACTGGCCGAGATGGAATACGGCTTCCTCTACGACAAGGCCGCGCGCCTGCTGGCCATCGGCTACAACGTGGACGAGCGGCGGCGCGACAGCAGTTACTACGATCTCCTCGCCTCGGAAGCGCGCCTCACCGTGTTCGTCGCCATCGCCCAGGGCCAGTTGCCCCAGGAGAGCTGGTTCGCCCTGGGGCGCCTGCTCACCCGCAGCGGCGGCGAGCCGATCCTGCTGTCCTGGAGCGGCTCCATGTTCGAGTACCTGATGCCGCAACTGGTGATGCCCAACTACGACCACACCCTGCTCGACCAGACCATGCGCTCGGCGGTGGCGCGGCAGATCGAGTACGGCCAGCAGCGCGGCCTGCCCTGGGGCATGTCGGAATCCGGCTACAACGCGGTGGACGTGCAACTCAACTACCAGTACCGCGCCTTCGGCGTGCCCGGCCTGGGGCTGAAGCGCGGCCTCGCCGAGGACCTGGTGGTGGCGCCCTATGCCACGGTGATGGCCCTGATGGTGGCGCCGGAGGCCGCCTGCGAGAACCTGGAGCGCCTCGCCGCCCTGGGCGCGGAAGGCTGGTTCGGCTTCTACGAGGCCATCGACTACACCCCGGCGCGGCAGCGGCGCGGCGAATCCCACGCCCTGGTGCGCTCCTACATGGCGCACCACCAGGGCATGAGCCTGCTGGCCCTGGCCTATCTGCTGCTGGACCGGCCGATGCAGAAACGCTTCGCGGCCGACTCGCTGTTGCAGGCCACTCTGTTGTTGCTGCAGGAACGCATCCCCCGTGCCACGGCCTTCCATACCCACAACGCCGAACTGAACGCCAGCCAGGCCGGCGTCGACAGTCCGGAAATGCCGATCCGGGTGTTGACCCAGCCCGACAGCGCGACCCCGGAAGTGCAGTTGCTCTCCAACGGCCGCTATCACGTCATGATCAGCCACGCCGGCGGCGGCTACAGCCGCTGGCGCGACCTGGCCGTCACCCGTTGGCGCGAGGACGGCACCCGCGATGCCTGGGGCAGTTTCGCTTACCTTCGCGATACGGAAAGCGGCACCACCTGGTCCACCGCCCACCAGCCCACCCTGCGCCAAACGGAACACTACGAGGCCATCTTCTCGGAAGGGCGGGCCGAATTCCGCCGCCGCGATCGTGGCCAGGCGTTCGATTTCGACACCCACACCGACATCGTCGTCTCCCCGGAAGAAGACATCGAACTGCGCCGGATCCGCATCACCAACCGCGGTGCCAGCCGCCGCACCATCGAACTCACCACCTACGCCGAGGTGGTGCTGGCTCCCGCCGCCGCCGACGCCCTGCATCCAGCGTTCAGCAACCTGTTCGTGCAGACCGAGATCGTCGCGCCGCAGCAGGCCCTGCTGTGTACCCGCCGCCCCCGCTCCCGGGACGAGGCGACGCCCTGGATGTTCCATCTGCTGGCCGTCCATGATGCGGACATCGACGCGATTTCCTACGAAACCGATCGCGCCCGCTTTCTCGGCCGCGGCCGTGATGTCGCGGCACCCCAGGCGCTGGACGCGGACGGCGTGCTCTCCGGCAGCCAGGGTTCGGTGCTCGACCCGATGCTGGCCATCCGCTGCAGCATCACCCTGGAACCGGAGCAGACCGCCAGCATCGACCTGGTCTACGGTATCGGCGACAGCCGCGCGGCCGCCCTGGCCCTGGTGGAGAAATATCGCGACCGCCGCCTGGCCGACCGGGTGTTCGAACTGGCCTGGACCCACGCCCAGGTGGTGCTGCGCCAGATCAACGCCAGCGAGGCGGACGCCCAGCTCTATGGCCGCCTGGCCAACTCGGTGATCTACGCCCACGCCGCCCTGCGCGCCGACGCCGGCGTGCTGCTACGCAACCGGCGCGGCCAGTCCGGTCTGTGGGGCTATGCCATCTCCGGCGACCTGCCCATCGTCCTGGTGCGCATCGCCGACCTGGCCAATGTCGAACTGGTGCGCCAGCTCATCCAGGCCCACGCTTACTGGCGCCTGAAGGGCCTGGCGGTGGACCTGGTGATCTGGAACGAGGACCGGGCCGGCTATCGGCAGACCTTGCAGGACCAGATCCTGGGCCTGGTGGCGGTGGGCCTGGAAACCCAGGTCATCGACCGGCCCGGCGGCATCTTCATCCGCTCGGCGGAACAGATTTCCGAGGAAGACCGCATCCTGTTCCAGACCGTCGCCCGCATCATCCTGAGCGACGGCCGGGGCACCCTGGCGGAACAGCTCACGCGGCCCGACGCACTGGAACCACGGGTGCCGCGCCTGGCGCCAGGCAAGTCGCTGCGGCCCGAAGCGGCCGCGGCCTTCGCACTGCCGGTCCGCGACCTGATCCTGGGCAACGGCCTGGGCGGCTTCACCCCGGACGGGCGCGAGTACGTCATCACCACCACGCCGGACCTGCTCACCCCGGCGCCCTGGGTCAACGTGCTGGCCAACGCCCAGTTCGGCAGCGTGGTCTCCGAGAGCGGCCAGGCCTACACCTGGAGCGAGAACGCCCACGAATTCCGCCTCACCCCCTGGCTCAACGATCCGGTCTCCGACCCGAGCGGCGAGGCCTTCTACCTGCGTGACGAGGAAACCGGCCAGTTCTGGTCGCCGACGCCGCTGCCCCGGCGCGGCGCCACCCCCTACGTCTGCCGCCACGGTTTCGGCTACAGCGTGTTCGAGCACGCCGAGTCCGGCATCCAGTCCGAGTTGTGGGTCTACGTGGCGCTGGACGCGGCGGTGAAATTCTCGGTACTGAAAGTGCGCAACGGGTCCGGGCGGCCGCGGCGGCTGTCCGCCACCGGCTATGTGGAATGGGTGCTGGGCGACCTGCGGCCGAAATCCGCCATGTACCTGGTCACCGAGGTGGACCCGTACAGCGGCGCCCTCTACGCCCGCAACCCCTACAACGGCGAGTTTCCCGGGCGGGTCGCCTTCTTCGACGTGGACGTCGCCGACCGCACCGGCACCTGCGACCGCGCCGAATTCATCGGCCGCAACGGCAGCCTGACCAACCCGGCGGCGCTACGCCGCACCCACCTGTCCGGCAAGTCCGGCAGCGGCCTGGACCCCTGTGGCGCGCTGCAGGTGGGCTTCGACCTGGCTGACGGCGAGGAGCGGGAGATCGTGTTCCGCCTCGGCGTGGGCGGCACACCCGGGGGCGAGGACGCCAACCACCTGGCGCAGCGCACGCGCGGTGGCGAAGCCGCGCGCCAGGCCCTGGAAGACGTCTGGCACTACTGGAACCACACCCTGGGCGCGGTGCAGGTGGAAACGCCGGACCAGTCCCTCAACGTCCTCAGCAACGGCTGGCTGCTCTACCAGACCCTGGCCTGCCGCATGTGGGCGCGCAGCGGCTACTACCAGTCCGGTGGCGCCTTCGGCTTCCGCGACCAGTTGCAGGACGCCATGGCCCTGCTGCACAGCGAACCCGGCCTGCTGCGGGCGCAATTGCTGCTGTGCGCCGGGCGGCAATTCCACGAGGGCGACGTGCAGCACTGGTGGCACCCGCCTGCCGGGCGCGGCGTGCGCACCCACTGTTCCGACGACTACCTGTGGCTGGCCCTGGCCACCTGCCGCTACGTGCTGGGCAGCGGCGACAGCGGCGTGCTGGAGGAAGCGGTCCCGTTCCTGGAAGGCCGCCTGCTCAGCCCGGACGACGACGACTACTTCGACCTGCCGGGACGTTCCACCACCTCGGAGAGCCTCTACCTGCACTGCGTGCGGGCACTCCGCCACGGCCTGCGCTACGGCGAACACGGCCTGCCCCTGATGGGCTCCGGTGACTGGAACGACGGCATGAACCGGGTGGGCGTGGGCGGCAAGGGGGAAAGCGTGTGGCTGGGCTTCTTCCTGCATGAAGTGCTGCGCCAGTTCGCCGTCCTGGCGCGCGGCCACGGCGACCCCGAATCCGCCGACTTCTGCCTGGCGGAAGCCGCGCACCTGGGCGAGAACCTGGAACAGCACGCCTGGGACGGCGCCTGGTACCGCCGCGCCTGGTTCGACGACGGCACCCCCCTGGGCTCCGCCGGCAACGTGGAATGCTGGATCGACTCCATCGCGCAAAGCTGGTCGGTGCTGTCCGGGGTCGCCGACCGCGAACGTGCCCGCCGCGCCATGCAGTCCCTGGACGAGCACCTGGTGCGGCGCGACGCGGGCCTCATCCAGTTGCTCGACCCGCCCTTCGACCAGACGGACATGGACCCGGGCTACATCAAGGGCTACGTCCCCGGCGTGCGGGAGAACGGCGGCCAGTACACCCACGCCGCCATCTGGGCCGCCATGGCCTACGCCGCCCAGGGCGACAGCCGCCGCGCCTGGGAACTCACCACCCTGATCAACCCCGCCAACCATGCGAAATCGCCGGACGCCATCGCGGTGTACAAGGTGGAGCCCTACGTCATGGCGGCGGATGTCTACGCCGTCGCCCCCCACACCGGGCGCGGCGGCTGGACCTGGTACACCGGCTCGGCCGGCTGGATGTACCGGCTGATATTGGAATCGCTGCTGGGATTGCGCCTGGAAGTGGACAAGTTGCATGTCGCACCCTGCCTGCCCGGCCACTGGCCGGGGTTCACGGTGCATTACCGGTATCGCGAGACGGTCTATCACATCGCCGTGGTACAAGGGGGTGCGGTGGGCCTGACGCTGGATGGGGTGGCGCTGGAAGGGCAGGCGATTCCTCTGCTGGACGACCGTCACGAACACACAGTGATGGTGAAGGTGTAGGGCGGAAAAGCGGCTTTATCGCGCCTTCCGCCGGATGTTTGGCATGCGGCGGATAACGTCGGCAAGAAACCGCCGGCTTATTTGCCCACGCGGGCTGGTTGCTCCTCCGACTACACCAGGTCGTTACCGTTAAACTATCGCTTGTAATGGAACCGGGACAATCAACCGGAAACATTCTTCAAGACAAGCTGGAAGGAGATACGCCCATGTTGGCCCTTGAAACGACGGCACCCATTGCCAACCATCGTCTTGTCATCGAGGACGCAGCCCTCCCTGATCATGCAGCACGTGCTCGCGTTATCGTCCTTTGGGAATCCGCCAAGCCCACCGGACGCCGCTCGCCACCGCCCGAGCTGGCGGGGATGGGAGAAGAAAAAGGTGACATCCTCAACGGCCCGCCGGAAAGCGACTGGAAAGCGTTGGCCTAATGCTTATCCTCGACACACACTCACTCTACTGGTGGGCCAATCGCACACCGGACAAGCTTGGGCCACGGCAGATAGACGCCATCGAAACGGCTCCATCTTTGGCCGTCTCGGCAATGACGTGCTGGGAAATGGCGTGGCTTGTGTCCCACGGACGAATTGCTCTCCAGTTGCCGGTCGCCGACTGGCTCGATCGGATCGAGGCATATGGTGTTGCGATTATTCCGGTATCAAGGGCCATCGCCGAGCGTGCAGTCTCGTTGCCTGAACATCACAAAGACCCGGTTGATCGCATCATCATTGCCACCGCCGTTGAACATCAAGCACAACTGGTCAGTGTTGATGGACGATTCCCGGAATATCTGGAATTGGCCGGGCTATTGGTACAGGAATGAATGCGGTGGGTCCGTGATTATTCCCAGAACGATCATGGGGAACTGACTCGGACCTCAAACAGATTTCATGAAAACCGTGGTACGTGCCCATCAATCCTGGAGCCGCCAGGCCAGTGGAAGCATGCGTTGCCATGCTGGATTGCGGCGGGACTGAGTTTCCGATTTCATTGCCGGCGGCCGGGCACGTCGCGTATTGCCCAAGTCACGACCTTCGACATTGAGAGATTGGACACGCCTTCCACGATAACGGCTTCATGTCTTTATTTACGGGAATGGATCAACTCGCCCTCATTTGATTCAACCCATTCCCGCCGGGAAATCCAATTTATACGATCCCGTTTATTGCTTGCGCCGCGCCGCGCCAAGACCCAGAAGGCCAAGGCCAAGCAGGCCGACAGTGCCGGGTTCAGGTACGTTGCCGGGTGGTGCGCTGCGGGTTTCAATCAAGTCAAGATTTGCGTCAAGACCTGGGGTCGTGGAGTCCAGGGTCATTTTGATGGAATCCGCGGATGATAGCGCCGAGAGATTGGTGAAATCGCTGAATGAGAAGAAGAAATCAGCGCCCTGTGAACCAATGGGAAAGGTAATACTATGTGTCGCGGTGGTTGCAGTGCCGAAATCGGTAATATCGAATTTCAGTTTCAGCGCATGATCCATCGCGGTCGGAAAGGCGAGGTAAATTCCGGAGGCGCCGCCCGCCAACAGATCGACATTTCCCAAACCCGCGCCGTTGGCATCCCAAATCAAGACGACCTCGGTAGCGGCACTCACCGAATCATTGACGTCGAGCACGCCGCTCACGACCCGGACATTCACATCGGCGGCTGCATTACCCGCGTACAAAGCAACGTCGGTTTGTCGGGATCCACCGATGATGTCACTGGTGCTGCCAGCTTGAATAAGGCCGAATGACGATTGGGGCGCGGGACCGGTGATGTAGACGTTAGGTTGCGTTACGGAAAAATCATCGATGATCAATGCGTTTGCGGAGCCAGCCGAAAACAAAGCGGCCAGAGTGGAGGTCAATACAAGTCTTCGTTTCATAACGATATTCCTTGTGGAATGCCACGGAAATGTGCGGAGCCTTTTCATGCAGCCTGATGGAACAAGGACGCCATTTCGTGATGCAGGTTTGAATGCCGGAATGGCTTTATGGCAGCGGGATGAATATGAAAACCACAATTACTGATTGAAAAAATGACATTTGCACGAGACAAACCTGCAATGCCGCTACTTCCTACCGAAACCAGGCCCACTGAAAGATTAAATATTCAATCAAGGCCATGGTCATAGCCGTCACCGTTGTGCGGGTAACACAATGCTGCGGCAATTATAGGAGAAGGTAGTTTGGCAACCCCCATGGGTGATGTCTGTACGCTTCCACACATATAAATTTACAAACCATAAAAGGCTTTCTCGAACAAGCCTCATGAGATTGAATTTTTCAACCCCTACTTTGGCAATTAGTGCCTAATTTCGGATAACAGACTCCTCGTCGGCCGTCATGACCAGGGCCATGGGGCAAACCTATTCAAATGAGTCCGGAATCTTCGGAAGCCACACCTGGAGCAAGTGCAATCAGGCTTTAGCCAGCGCCGATGTCTACCCGCTCATTCCGGACATATCTGACCGAGGCGGGTCTCAGACAGGCTTGACGATCAGGGGAACCGGATCCCCCGCGTGCTTTTTGGCCTGTTTGGCCGCTTTTTTCTCCTTGTCGGTGTGTAAGGAATGCTTCTTGGCTTCCTTGTTGGAATGTTGGCTTTTGGACATGGTGTGTACTCCTGATCAGATGGCGGAAAGTGACGACGGGGTGCTCTGAAGACTTTTCAGCGTGAGGCAGACAGACATTGAGTCTGTGGATGTCCTGGTTAAGCGTTAGGACGGCATTCACATCACCGCCGCGAGCAACTTGTCATAGGCCTGGGCGAATATGCGCAGGCCATCCACCTGCAAGGTGTCTCCTACTTCATCCAGGTCGATGCCCAGTCCAGCCAGGGCAGCGAGTTGGAGTTGCGCCTCCGCCAGGCCTTCGCCCAGGGTGTCGCCGACGCGGCCGTGGTCGCGGAACGCCGCCAGGGTGGCGTCCGGCAGGGTGTTGATGGATTCCTTGCCGATCAAGGCTTCCACGTAGAGCACATCGCTGTAGGCCGGATTCTTGGTGCCGGTGCTGGCCCACAGGGGTGTCTGGCGGCGCATGCCGGCCAGGGCCAGGGCTGCGAACTCGGGGCCATGGAACAGTTCCAGGTAACGCTGGTGGCAGCATTTGGCCAGGGCCACGCCGGTCTTGCCCTGGAGGGCCTGGGCCGGGGTCGAGCCGATGGCCGCGAGGCGCTGGTCCACCAGGGTGTCGACCCGGGACAGGAACACACTGGCCACTGCGCGTGGCGACTGGGCATCGCCACCCGCGTCGAGCCAGCGTTGCGCCCCGCGCAGATAGGCCTGGGCCACGGCCTCGTACTGGGCCAGGGAGAAGATCAGGGTGACGTTGGTCCGCACTCCGGCGGCGGTCAGTTGTTCGAAGGCCAGCACGCCGGCGGGTGTGGCCGGCACCTTGATCAGCAGGTTGTCACGCACCACCGCCTGGCGCAGGCGCAGCGCCGCGTCCAGGGTGCCGGCGGTGTCGTGGGCCAGGGCAGGCGAAACTTCCAGGCTGACGTAGCCGGCCTCGCCGGCGCTGGCCACGTAGGTCGGCAGCAGCATGTCGCAGGCCGCCTGCACGTCGGGGATGGCCAGCGCTTCGTAACGCGCCTCGGGTTCCAGGCCGGCGCCGCGCAGGCGCTCCAGGTCGGCGCGGTACCAGGGGCTGCCGACGATGGCTTTCTGGAAGATGGCGGGATTGGAGGTGATGCCGTCGATGCCGTCTTCCACTATCAGGCGTTGCAGGGTGCCTTCCTGAAGCAGGGCGCGGGAGAGGTTGTCGAGCCAGAGGTGCTGGCCCAGTTCCTTGAGTGCGTGCAGGGGGTTGTCGTTCATGGGGTGGTCTCCTGAGAACGACCGTTCCGGTCGCTTGATGCATACTCGCGCCGGGGTTGCCCGCCACGCAGGCGCTGCAGCAGCCGCCATGCCACCACGCCACGCCCCAGCCAGCGCAGGACCTGAGCAGGCTTGAACGCAGCGAGCATACCTACGGCAGTGGCGATCCACACGGGATGCCTGGCGAGGAAGCGCATCGCGGCCAGTCCCTGGTCGGCCAGGGCCAGGGGTTGCCGCCAGGGCTGGATGTTCTCGGCCAGCGCCACCCGATGCACGGCGGCCTGGGCCACCAGGGCTTCGCGCCGCCGGGCCAGTTCGTGAAGGTTCCGGGTCATGGTCGAGAGGCAAGGTGCTGCCGGTCTTTCAGCAATTCCGCCATGCTGGCCGAGAAGATCCTGGGTTTGTTTTTCACCAGGTCCCGGGCCTTGCTCTGCGCGACCACGCCGGCCACCAGAAAGCAGCCGGCGAGGGCGGCGAGCACCAGGAGACGATGGCTGTCCCAGAAGGCGACCACCAGCAGCAGGGCCGCCAGCACCACGCCGACGCCGAGACAGAACAGGGCCACCAGGGCATACACCAGCAACGACACCATGTGCGCCCGATCCTCCTCCAGGTCGGAGGACAGGAGTTCGAGGCGGTTATGCGCCATGGCAACCAGGTTGGCCGCCAGGGCGGACAGCGATGCGAACAGCCCGTGGTTCGTTCCGGGAGAGGATTCGGGCATGGCGCGACGCCTAGCGGCGGCCGATGAGGAAGCCGACCAGCAGGCCCAGGCCGGCGCTGACGCCGATGGCATTCCAGGGGTTTTCATGGACATACACGTCGGTGGCCTTGGCGGCGGCGCGGGTTTTCACTAGCAAGTCCGCCTGGGATTCCAGCATCCTGGTCTTGACCACTCGAATGGATTCCTCCGCCTTGGCACGTACCTCGGCCAGTTTCTCGCCGCCCTGGTTGGCGGTTGCCAGCAAGAGTGCTTGCGCGTCCGCGAGCACGACATTGAAGTCGGCAAGCAATTGTTCGCTGGTGACTTCAGTAGACAGATTTTTCATGCTTTTCTCCGTTGCGACTCCATAGAGCCAATAGTTTGTTCCAATAAATTCTGCTGCGCGGTTTGGGCCCATGCACACCACTCATGGCCAATAAGGCAACGGCGGAAAATGCCCCGACAATAATCAAATACCTTGCTGTTTCATGGAGTAAATCCATGTCGTCTCCTTGTCTTGAATCAACCCGGCGCGTCGTTGACCGCGCAATTACCTAATCGTCGAAAAGCTTTCATTCGGATCACGCATGCCACCGGCGGCTGATGCCGATTCCCGACAATCCAATGCCAAGAAGCGACAGAATGGATGGCTCCGGAACATTGCCGCCATGACCATCACCACTGAAACCGGCGCTGCCGAAATCACCATTGGTACTACCGTTGCAATTGTTGGCGAGGGTGTTGCCATCCAGCGTCACCGCGGCATTCAGCGCGATGCTCCTGCCGCAGAGAATTTCCGCGCCGGTATTCAGGGTGATGCTTTGTTCCGCGAGAATGTTCCCGGCAAACAGTGTATTGCTGCCCATGGTTGCGGAACTGCCAACCTGCCAGTACACGCCGTCATTGCCGCCGCCATTGTTCACGTAGACTTTGGCATCGCTTGCGGTCGTCAGCGTGCTGCCGATAAGAAATACGAACAGGGCATTGGCGTCGTAACCGAAATCGAGGGTGAGCGTCCCGGTCAGTTGCGCCGACGAATCAAATTGATAGACGCCCGGTTGCAGCGTGCCCACGGTGCCCAAATCCAGGCCACTCAGATTGTGGGTGACCGGCAGGTTGGCAAGCATGTTGTAGGCGGCCAGTGCGTCAATCTCGGCCTGATGTGCAACCGTGTCCGTCTGGTATACCGTTCCCATGAGTGAAAGGGTTCCCAGGCCCGTAATCGACGTACCTGGAAATAAGCCAATATCACCCAGAATGGTGGTCGCACCGGTATTGGTCACTGTCGACGCGGCGAGCACGGTGAAATTCTGTGCCGACCCGAGTAGGGGTATGGCCATTGCCGGATGGATACTAAAACACGCGGCAACCATTCCGAATGAAACGCTTGCCAGGAACTTGAGTGTTCTCATTTCATGTCCTCCGGACCAAGTGAAATTGGAATACCTTCAAGTCACAGGCGGCGTCCCTGGATGACCCGCATCAACAGCATCACGACCGCGATGACCAAGAGAATGTGGATAAACCCGCCCATGGTGTAGGACGAAACCAGGCCGAGCACCCAGAAGATAATCAAGACAACCGCGATGGTTTCGAGCATTGCAAACTCCGTGGGTATGTGAATGTTTCGACAATTTCGACGATCTGCTTATTTCCCGCCACGATCTGTGCGCTGGCGAACCAAGCAGACAGAAATATTGTTCCGCTCGCCAGGGGCGCTTACGCGCAGAATTTGCCGGAATACCCGGCCTGGGGCCGGGTGGCCACACGGAGAGCCACCATGATCAAGAAACCCGACGACGTTGCCGAGAAACTGCTCGGCATCCCCTATGAATCACTGGATGACCTCACCAAAAAAGTGGCGCGCCATATTGCCGGGCGCAAGCACATCGCCAGAAACACTGCCCGGGAATTCGCGGAGAAGACCACCCTGGGCCAGCGCGCGGCGGATGGGGTGGCGCGTTTCGGCGGCTCCTGGACCTTCATCAGCCTGTTCGGGGTGGTGCTGGTGATCTGGGTCGCCCTGAACTCGTACATCCTGGTGAATCACGCCGGGGCCTTCGATCCCTACCCCTACATCCTGCTCAACCTGGTGCTTTCCATGCTGGCCGCCATCCAGGCGCCCATCATCCTGATGTCGCAGAACCGGCAGGCGGAAAAGGACCGGCTCAACGCGGAACACGATTACGAGGTGAACCTCAAGGCCGAACTCGAGATCATGTTGCTGCACGACAAAGTGGATTTGCTGCGGGAAGGCCAGTGGGGCGAGTTGTTGGCGATCCAGAAGGAACAGCTCAAGTTGCTGGGCGAATTGCTGGCGAAGTACGGCGCAGCAGCCTGATCGCCTGCGGCCAGTTCGCTAGCCCAGCACCCGGGCATAGGTGGCCTTGTCTGCCGCGTAGCAGCTGCAGGAGTGCGATTCCAGACCAGCACGGTCGAGTAGCGTGATATCGCCGCGGTGATAGTGGATCAGCCCCCGTTGTTGCAGCGCGGAAGCGGCCTTGGTGATGCCGACGCGACGCACTCCCAGCATATAGGCCAGGAATTCATGGGTGAGGCGGAACTCGTCCGCATGGGCCCGATCCCCCGTCATCAGCAGCCAGCGGGCGAGGCGCGCCTCCACCAAGTGGTAGCGGGTGCAGGCGGCGGTTTGCGCGAGTTGGGTCATCAGCACATAGAGGTAACGTTGCAACAGGCGCCGTAGGGCCGGACTCTGTTCCAACTCGCGGCGGAAGGGCGCCGCATTAATGCGTAACGCCGGGCCCGCACCCTGCACCAGGGCATGCAGGGGTGAAACATCGACGCCGAGCAGGAGCGAAATGCCGAGCATGCCTTCGTCGCCGACCATGCCCACCTCGAGGGCGACATGGCCGTCGATAGGCGTGGTCAGCGAGATGAAGCTGTGGGTGGGGAAGTAGACGTGGCGGATGCGCTCGCCCGGTTCGGCCAGCACCTCGGCGAACACCAGTTCGACATCCGCGCAACCCGCCACGAAGCGCAGGCGATCCTTGCGCGGCAGGGCGGCAAGGAGGCGATTGGCGACGGGGACTGACTGGGTGCGCGGCACGTGAACTCTCCGGGTGGGGAAACCCGGCAGGCGGCATAGGGGAAATGTCGCATGCGAACCCGGAGCGCCCCCCCGGGCTGGGCAACATTAAGCATGGGGAGGAATGCCGCACTTGTCTGGACGCTGGCGCACATAGCTCACGGGGCGAAGTCGCGGATTTGGCTCAGAGCCTGTAACTATTTCCAAAACGGCTGCCAATGGGTCCATCATTCCCGCGTAGGCGGGAATCCAGGTTGTTTCAACCTCTCAGTTGCGCAGCGCAGCGCTAAGAAAACGGCGCAATCGCGCCGTCCTGATCTACACGACAGTGGGCTTAATTGTTGAGCAGCACCGCCACCCGATCATCGCGCCTGAGTTGCGGGTCGCCGAAGGCACCCGTCTGGATCTTGCCGGGAGGCACACCCGCGGCGATCAAGGCATCGCGCACGGTGGACACGTTACGTGAGTCGCCACCATCCAGGCCGATCTGGCGCGACGGGTTCCGATCCAAGTAGTTGGCGATCTGGCTCGACTTGCCGTCATCGGCGCGCTGCATCGCGTTGTTGTAGCCGTTGAAGTTGTAGATCCAGTAGGAACTCCAGCTGCCATACAGGATAGCCGGCGAGCCCTGGGCACCGGTCGGGCCGATCGGGCCTTGCACGCCCGCGGCGCCGGTACGGCCAACCGGGCCGGCGACGCCAAGCATTTCGGGACTGCCCTGGATGCCAGTATATCCGGTCAAACCCTGGTCGCCGGCGGGGCCGGTGCGGCCGGTGGGTCCGGTCGGGCCGACCGTGGTGGGCCCTTGCGCGCCGATGCTGCCGACGACACCTTGAATGCCGGAGGGACCAGCGAGACCCATCGGGCCGGCGGGGCCCGCGTTGCTTACGCCCTGGGCGCCGCTATCCCCCATGGCGCCTTGCGGACCCATGGGCCCGGCGCGGCCGACTGCGCCGGCACGGCCCACCACCATCACCCCGGCGGGTCCTGTGGCTCCAATCGGGCCGGCCACACCGGCGGGACCGGCGGGGCCGGTTTCACCGGCGGGACCGGCCATGACCATGCCGGGAGCGCCGTTGGCGCCAGTCGGGCCGCGTTCGCCAGCCGGACCCATCGGCCCATCGGCGCCGGGAGGGCCGACATAGCTGATCAACGGTGCACCGGTTGTGCTGCAGCCTGCAATTGCGAACGTGGCGACCACGGCCAGCAGCAACGGACTTCTCAACATCTTGTTCGACAAGATTGAATTTCTCATGGTGATTCCTTGGATTATTTGAACTGATTTCGACAGTCTGTGCGCCTGTGGGGCTCGTCTGGACAGTGGTTAGTCTGAGCGGCGAGATCGTGTGGACGCGGCACGACCCTGTTCGGCAGGTTGGGCCGTATGGCCTGCGGAGTCTGTGCGGCAACGTCCATAGCGCCGGATTTCGGTGGGTTGTGTCGTGGTAGTGGAAGTCCCCACTGGAACTGCCGCGCCAAGGGAGAGGCTGAATGAATCCGTTCGCCCTGAACTAGTGGATAAGCGCGGCTCATCCACCATCACCGCCGTCATAGGTGGATGCGCTACGCTTATCCACCCTACAAAATCAGAGGGTGAATGGGTGTTTCTTGAGCGCCTTGTTACAGGGGGCGGCAACCCCGCGCCCGGATCAGTGTCCCAGGAACTCCGGTAGCAGGCGGTCGTTTTCCTTCTTCACCACCGAATAGCATTCGCACACCCGCGCTTCCAATCCCTTGCGGTCGAGGACCGTGATGTGGCCGCGGTGATACTCGATCAGGCCCTCTTTCTGTAGGTGGCCGGCGGCTTCGGTGACGCCTTCGCGGCGTACCCCGAGCATGTTGGCGATCAGTTCCTGGGTCATGACCAATTCGTTGCCGGGCAGGCGGTCCAGGCTCAGCAGCAGCCAGCGGCAGAGTTGCTGGCCCAGGGAATGGTGGCGGTTGCACACCGCGGTCTGCGCCATCTGGGTCAGCAAGGATTGGGTGTAGCGCAGCAGGAGGCGCTGCATCGGCCCGGCGCGGAAGAACTCCTCCTTCAGCAGCGGCCCGCGCAGGCGGTAGGCGTGGCCGGCGCTTTGCACCACGGCCCGGCTGGTGGTGGTTTCACCACCCATGAACAGGGAGACGCCGACCAGCCCCTCGAAGCCGACCACGGCGATCTCGGCGGAGGCGCCATCCTCCATCACGTAGAGCAGGGAAATGATGCTGGTGGTGGGGAAGTAGACGTGGTGCATCTTCATGCCGGGCTCGCAGAGCGATTGGCCGAGCGCCATGGGCACCAGTACCAGGTGCTGCGACAGGCGCGCGTATTCGTCAGGAGGCAGGGCGGCCAGTAGATGGTTCTGGGGGGGGGGCATTAGGAGTTTGCATAATGATCTCGAAGGACTGATGCGAGCGGGTGGTTTACGACCAGCCACCCCGTGCATCAGGGTACGAATCATAGTCACGAGTTCATAGGGGTGGGTGGAGTGTGACCTGGTAATTCCTTTAGCTGTGTTCGCCAGCGAACACTTCGCAGCGGGATGTTGAGGGTGCAGGTCTGCGGGGTATGTGCGCCAGCAGACAGACGCTTTGGGGCATGCCGCCCACCGTGGTCGAGTAGCACGACCTCAGGAGAAAAGCATGAAAGCGGCAAACATGTCATGGATGGCGGCCCTCGCAGTCCTGGTCAGCCCTGTTGCGCTGGCGGACGACCCCGGCTGGTATGGCGGCGTCAATCTGGGCCAGTCACGTTCGCACCTCGACAGCGACAACCACGATAGCGGCTACAAGCTGTTCGGCGGTTACCAGTTCAACAGGAATTTCGCCCTCGAAGGCGGCTATTTCGACCTGGGCCGTTTCGGCTTCAGTGCCACCTCGTTGCCGCCGGGCGCCCTGAGCGGCAGCTACAAGGTGAAAGGCCTGAATCTCGATGCGGTCGGCCTCCTGCCCTTGGGCGACAAGTGGTCGGCATTTGCCCGGGCCGGATTGAACTACGCCGATACGAACGACACCTTCAACGGTATCGCCAATACCAGCAAGCGCGACACGAATCTCAAATACGGCCTGGGGGTGCAATACGCCTTCACCCCGTCCCTGGACCTGCGCCTCGAAACCGAGCGCTACCGGGTCAACGACGGCATCGGCAGCAAAGGCAACATCGATCTCCTCTCCCTGGGTCTGGTCTATCGCTTCGGCGGCAAGACCCCGGCCCACGCCGTGAAAACCGCCCTGCAGGAACCGGTCGCCGCCGCCCCGTTGCCGACGCCGACACCCATCGTCAGCGCCGCACCGGTCCTGGTGGTGGTGCCGGTCCGCACCGAGCAGTACTGCGGCATCCTGGACATCCAGTTCGAGATCGACCAGGACGCCATCCAGCGCGAAGAGAAGGACAAGCTCGCCGCGCTGGGTGTGTTCCTCAATAAATACCCCGACAGCACCGGCTTGATCGAGGGCCACAGCGACAACGTGGGCACGGTCGAACACAACCAGGCTCTGTCCCAGCGCCGGGCGGAGAGCGTGGTGAGCTACCTGGTAAACAACAGCCACATCGCCCCCGGCCGCCTGGCGGCGGTGGGCTACGGCGAGTCGCGCCCCCTGGTGGCCAATGACAGCGAGCTCGGCAAGCGCATGAACCGGCGCATTGATGCCGTCATCGCCTGCGCCACGGATGTGGCGGGCCTGACGGTGATTCCCGCCCGACTCACCATGGCTCTGCTGATCGAGTTCGACCAGAACCAGGCTGAGGTCAAAGCGCAATACGACAGCGAACTGGCCAAAGTGGCCTATCTGATGAAAGCGAACCCCGCCATCACCGCGACGGTGGAAGGCCACACCGGCAATCTGCAGGGAACCCCGGCGCAGGCGATGGAAGTCTCCCGGCAGCGGGCGCGCAACGTGGTGAACATCTTGGTCGAGCGCTTCGGCATCGCGCGCTCGCGGCTCGCGGCGCAAGGCTTTGGCGAGACTCGGCGCTTCGCCTACAACACCAGCCTGGAAGGGCAGCAGGAAAACCGTCGGGTCAACATCATCTTCAACTACCCGAAATAGCGGCAGGGTGCTGGCCGTCACCGACCAGGATATGCAAGCACCGCTGCCGCTTATGTACGTCAGCAGACAGACAGTGTCGGACGCACGGACCAAGATCGAACTGTCAGCTGCAACCGTATCAACCCGATACCCAGTATTGGGACCACAACGTTCAGATAGAGGAAACACCATGAGAACCATGCAGAAATTCGCATACAGCGCCGCTACCGCGGCCTTGCTCCTCGGCGGCTGTGCCGGGATGTCGCATCGTGACCAGAACACCGCGGTGGGTGCCGGCGTGGGCGCCCTCGGCGGCGCCATCCTGACCGGCGGTAGCGCAGCCGGAACCATCGGCGGCGCGGCGGTCGGCGGCATCATCGGCCATGAAGTCCGGGGCCACTGAAATGCTCGCCGCACCACGCACCCCGGCGAATCGGCCGGGGCGTTGGCTGCGCACCGTTGTCCCGCATTGCGCGGGCCCAACCCGGCCACGCTCGCCTGCCGGTGAGCGAGCCACCAGGAAATTTCCATGTTCAAGCACATCAAGATCGTCGCCACAGCCCTAGGTCTGAGCGCCCTGCTGATCGCATCGCCCGGCTGCCAGAAACCGGAAGGCCCAGCGGAGCATGCAGGCAAGGAAGTCGACAAAGCGATGGAACAAGCCGGGGTGAAGGTCGAACAACTCGGCGACCACATCCAGGATGCGGCCAAGGGCAAACCGGCCGACACCGACACGAAATAATATTTTCCGCCATGGCCCGATCCCGCCACAGCGAAGCCCATCGCGCCCGCCGCATCGGCTGGCTGCGCGCAGCCGTGCTGGGCGCCAATGACGGCATCCTCTCCACCGCCAGCCTGATGCTGGGGGTGGCGGCGGCCCATGCGGTGCGCGCCGAGTTGCTGCTGGCCGGCGTCGCCGCCCTGGTGGCCGGGGCGATGTCGATGGCGGCGGGCGAGTATGTCTCGGTGAGTTCCCAGGCCGACACCGAACAGGCCGACCTGGCCCGCGAGCGTGCCGAACTGGCAGCGCAGCCGGTGCAGGAGCACCAGGAACTGGCGAACATCTACGTCAGGCGCGGCCTCACGCCGGAACTGGCGGCGGAGGTCTCCCGGCAGTTGATGGCCCACGACGCGATCGGCGCCCATGCCAAGGACGAACTGGGCATCACCCTGGCCATGGCCGCGCGGCCGGTGCAGGCCGCCCTGACCTCGGCCCTGACCTTCGCCGCCGGCGCCGTGTTGCCCCTCCTGGCGGCCTGGCTGGCGCCGACGCCCTGGCTGCCGCAAGGGGTGGCCGCCACCTCCCTGGTGGTCCTCACCGCGCTGGGGGCGCTGGCCGCCCGGGCCGGAGGCGCACCGATATTCCGGGCAGCGCTCCGGGTGGTGTTCTGGGGGGCGCTGGCCATGGCCCTGACCACCGCCGCGGGCAAGCTGTTCGGCGGCGGCGGATAACCGGATTACAGCCATGAAATTCAAGGACTACTACGCAACCTTCGGCCTGCCGCGCGAAGCGACCCAGGACGAGATCAAGCGCGCCTACCGCAAGCTGGCGCGCAAATACCACCCGGATGTGAGCAAGGCGGCCGATGCCGAGAGCCGCTTCAAGGAACTCGGCGAAGCCTATGCCGTGCTCAAGGATCCGGAGAAACGCGCCGCCTACGACCAGATGGGCAGCCAATGGCAGGGTGGCCAGGAGTTTCAGCCGCCACCGGGTTGGGACGACGGTTTCGAGTACAGCGGCGCCGGCAGCGACTCGGCGGATCAGAGCGATTTCTTCGAGGCCCTGTTCGGCCGCCAGTCCCGCAACGCGCGCCGCGCCGGCGGCCATGGCCGCGGCGAGGACCATCACGCCGGGGTGATGATCGACCTGGAAGATGCCTATCGCGGCGCCCTGCGCGGCATCTCGCTGCAGTTGCCGACCGTGGATGCCGAGGGGCACGTGGTCCTGCGTCAACGCCGCCTCGACGTCACCATCCCCAAGGGCATCCGCGCCGGCCAGCATCTGCGCCTGGCCGGACAGGGCGAACCGGGCCTGGGCGAAGGACCGGCGGGCGACCTGTACCTGGAGATCGGCTTCAACCCGCATTCGCGCTACCGCGTCAACGGCCGCGACGTGTTCCTCGACCTGGCGCTGGCTCCCTGGGAAGCCGCCCTCGGCTGTTCGTTGAGCCTGCCGACCCCGGATGGATCGCTGCAACTCGCCATTCCCGCCGGGTCCACGGCGGGTCGCCGCTTGCGCCTCAAAGGCAAAGGCATCCCCGGCAATCCCGCCGGCGATCTCTATGCGGTGCTGGGCATCGTCCAGCCGGCAGCGGTCAGCGAGGGCGAAAAGGAAGCCTATCGCGCACTGGCCCGTGCCTTCGATTTCAACCCACGCATCCAACAGGGAGTGAATCCATCATGAATTCATACAACAATCCATTGGTCCCCCTGCCCATCGTCGCGGAGGAGATGCAGTTCACCCTGGTGGAGTTGTGCCGGGCCTGCCGCGCCCCCGAGGCCCACGTCATCGCCTGGGTGTACGAGGGCGTGCTCGATCCGGTGGGCGCGGCACCCCAGGAGTGGCGCTTCACCGGCCCGTCGCTGCGGCGCGCCAAGCTGGCTCTGTGGCTGAGCCGCGATCTCGAGATCAACCCGCCCGGCATCGCCATGGTGCTGGACCTGCTCGACGACCTCGTCGCCCTGCAGGCGCGCCTGGAGCGGAGCGGTGCGGCCTGATCGGCTGGAGCGGTCGGGTATATCCTTTCCCTCCCGGCAACACGCGCTCGCCATGGAACAACGCCCCCAATCCAGCAAGGAAGAGTTCGCCAACAGCGCCAGCCATGGCCTGGGCCTGCTCCTGGCCGTGGCCGCGGCGCCCATCCTGCTGGTCGCCACGGCGCGGGACGGGCATGCGGCCAACATCGTCGGCGCCGCCGTCTTCGCCGCCACCATGGTGCTGCTCTACCTCAGTTCCACGGTCTACCACGGCTTGCCGCCGGGCCGCGCCAAGGACGTGTGCGGCAAGCTGGATCACGGCGCCATCTACCTGTTCATCGCCGGCAGCTATACCCCGTTCGCCCTGGGCGCCCTGCACGGCCCCTGGGGCTGGACCCTGTTCGGCCTGGTCTGGGGCCTGGCCGGCCTGGGACTGGCGCTCAAGGCCTGCGACCGGCTGCGCCATCCCCTGCTGTCCACCGGACTCTACCTGGCCATGGGCTGGCTGGTGGTGATCGCCGCGGCCCCCCTGCTGCAACGGGTCGCCGGCGCCGGCGTGGCCTGGCTGGTGGCGGGCGGCCTTGCCTACACGCTGGGGGTGGTGTTCTACCTGACCGATGCGCGGGTGAAATTCGGCCATTTCATTTGGCACCTCTTCGTCTTGCTGGGCAGCGCCTGCCATTTCTGTGCCGTCCTCTGGTATTCCGCCTGACCCATGCGACGCCTGCAGATCTGCCACATCACCGAATACCGCTTCGCCAGTTTCGTGACCCTGCAGCCGCACCGGCTCCTGCTGCACCCACGCGAGAGCCATACCTTGCGCCTGGAGTCTTCCACCCTGGACATCTACCCCGCCCACCGCCTCCGCTGGCAGCGCGACGCCCTCGACAATTCCGTCGCCAGCGTCGACTTCCTCCAGGCCTCGGACCACGTGCGCATCGCCAGTACGGTGTGCGTCCAGATGTTCGAGGACGCACCCCTGGATTTCGTGGTGGAGGCATACGCGGTCAGCTACCCCTTCGACTACGCGCCGGCGGAACAGCCCGATCTCGCCGCCTTCCGCCAGAGCGTCTATGACCAGGACCGCCGCGCGGTGCAGGCCTGGCTCGCTAGCCTGGGCTGCCTGCCGGGACCGATTGAAACCTACGTGCTGCTCGACCGCATGAACCGCGACATCGCCGGCCGATTCGCCTACCAGGCCCGCGAGGCGCCGGGGGTGCAGTCGCCGGCCACGACCCTGGCCAGCGGCACCGGCTCGTGCCGCGACTTCGCCGCCCTGTTCATGGAAGGCTGCCGCCACCTGGGCCTGGCCAGCCGCTTCGTCAGCGGCTACCTGGACATCTCCGCCACGTCCAGCGCCATCGGCTCCACCCACGCCTGGGCCGAGGTCTATCTGCCCGGCCCGGGCTGGAAGGGCTTCGACCCCACCAGCGGCGAACTCACCGACAACCGCCACATCCCCATCGCCGTCGCCCGCCACCCGGAAGCCGTGCCGCCGGTGGCCGGCAGCTTCACCGGGCCGGCGGGATTACGTCCGGTGCCCCTGGTCAGCGTTCTGGTGAGCGGGCTGGATCGTTAGCAGGCTGACTCCCCCCTTTTGCAAAGGGGGTCTGGGGGGGTGGCCTGGCGCCAATGCAATCAGCAACTCTGTTGCTGACATGGGCGTTGCCTTTTTCCCGGCCGCCCGGCCACCATCAGTTAGCGCTTGTGGTCGTGCTCCTCGCCATTCTCCGGTCCCGGACCCTGCCGGTGTTCCTCCTGCCGGGGGGGCGCCGCCTTGGCTTGGCCGCCGGCTTCTTGCGGCTTGGGCCGCTGCTGCTGCCGGTTCTCCTGCGGGGCGGGCGGACCGCCATGCCGTTCCGGAGTTGGCGCCATCCCGTTGCCCCCCTGGTGGGGCTGCAGATGTTGCGAGTTTGCCGGGTTCTGCTGGGCCCGGACGGATGGATAGTCCGGTTCCGGTTGCCGATGCTGCTGCTGTGCTGCCGGCCTGGCCGCCTCCCGCCCGGCGCGTTCCCGTTCCGGTTGCGGTGGCCTAGCCTGGGGCGCGGTGGGCGCGAGCTCCTGATTCCAGGCCGGCGTATTGCCGCGCTGGTCGCCGCGGTGTTCCGGGGCCCGCGTCGGCGCGCGCCCCGGCAGTGCCCGAGGAACGGGGGCTGCCGCGCCTTGCGGACGCGCTGCCTGCGCCACCGGCTCATGGGGTTGATAACGGTAATTCTGGCTTTGCAGCGCCCGTTGCTGTGTCACGTCGGGATAACGCGGGCCGGCATATTGCCGCTGATACAACGGCAGCGGTGCGCGCGTGGGGGCCGCGGCGTGGTTCCAGTGGTCCCAACCCCGGCGCCTGCGCGCCCAGTCCTGACCCCAATGTTCGTTCCAGCGTGGCGGCGAACTCGCCTGCCAGCCTTGGAAATACGGGGGTGGTTGCCGGTAATACCGTACCGGTACGCGCAGGAGATAGAAGGGCACATTCTCCGGCGCCACCCACCACCACGGCCCGTTGTACCAGGAACTGGAGTACCAGTTGTCGGCCTGGTAGACCCAGTACATGCCGTCGTAGAAAAAGTAGTTCGAATTCAGCCGCGGCGCGTAGTAGACCGGATAGCCCGGCACCGGCTCCAGTTCGGGAAACAGCGACAGGTTGATGCCGATGCTGGTGTTGCCTTCCCGCATGCCAAAGTTCATTTGCGCCGCGGCCGGCGCCACAGTGAAGATGAGAGAACAGAGAATTAAAAGTTTGTTGAGCATGGTTTTTTCCTTCATTTACCGGCTTCGCGGCACAGCGGATTACTGGCAGGCCAGCAATAGCTGGGTGCCGGAAGTTTCATTGTGGATACTGGTTTCTGCGGCCTTGTTTTGCATCAGGATGTTCTTCACGGTTTCAATATCCGCAGCGCTGCCATGTACGATGAGAATGAATTTGTTGGCCTTGAGCGCACCTTCGTAGCGAATCACGCTGTCCTTGGGAATCCCGATGCTCGCCAGCGCCCCGCCCAGGGCGGTAATGCCACCGGTGACCACCGCGGTTTCGAGTGCGCCGATGATCCAGCTCACCAGCGGGCCGGCCACCATCACCGGGCCCAGCCCGGGAATGATGAAGAATGCGGAGCCGAACAGGAGCCCCCAGATCCAGCCCCAGAACAGGCCGTACTTGCCCCAGGTCGCCATGCGATCGCCGGTGTTGTAAT
>CAIXFP010000342.1 GCA_903918705.1 uncultured Pseudomonadota bacterium | reverse complement strand
TGGACAACGGCGTCCTTCCCAACGGGGATCGACGCCGTCTTTTTTAGGAGTTACGCAAGGATCACCCCGTGAATCAGCCCGTCCCCCCTCTCCCCATCGATACCAGCAAGCGTGATTTCATGAAGAAGACCGCCACTCTTTCCGCCGCCGCCGCCCTCCTGGCCCGGGTGCCTTCCGGCGGGGCCAATGACGCCTGGGCGGGCGGGTCCGAGGGGCTGGAAAAAACCGAACTCGGTTTCGGCATCATTCCCCTGACCGATTGCGCGCCCATCGTGGTGGCCCACGAAAAGGGCTATTTCAAGAAGCACGGTCTGAACGTGACGATCTCCAGGGAAGCGTCCTGGGCCAACATTCGCGACAAGGTTGCCATCGGCGCCCTGGACGGTGCCCACATGCTGGCCGGCATGCCCATCGCCGCGACGCTGGGGCTGGGCGCTCCAGCCAAGCCCACCCTCACCGCGTTCAGCATGGATCTGAACGGCAACGGCATCACCGTTTGCAACGAGTTGTACGAGCGCATGGCGCAGGCCGACCCCGCCGCCATGAAGCACCGCCCCACCACGGCGGTGGCGCTGAAGAAGGTGATCGAAGCCGATCAGAAGGCCGGCAGGGAGCCCATGACCTTCGCCATGGTGTACCCGGTGTCCACGCACAACTACCAGCTCCGCTACTGGATGGCCGCCGCCGGCATCGATCCGGATCGTGATGTGCGCCTGATCGTGATTCCGCCGCCCCAGATGGTGGCCAACCTGCAATCGCGCAACATCGTCGGCTACTGCGTGGGCGAGCCCTGGAGCCAGCGGGCGGTGGAAATGGGCATCGGCAAATCCGTCGTCACCAGCTACGAAATCTGGAACAACGGCCCGGAAAAGGTATTCGGCGTGACCCAGGAATGGGCCGACAAGCATCCCAACACCCACATGGCGGTGCTGCGGGCCCTGATCGAGGCAGCGGCCTGGGCCGACCAGGCGGAGAACCGCCAGGAAGTGGTGCGCCTCATCGCCGCCAAGTCCTATGTCAACGCCCCGGTGGAGGTGGTGGACCACTCCATGACCGGCACCTGGCGCTACAGCAGGGACGAAGGCATGACCAGCCTGCCCGACTTCAACGTGTTCCACCGCTATGCCGCCAACTTCCCCTGGGAATCCCACGCCGCCTGGTTCATCACCCAGATGGTTCGCTGGGGCCAGCTCGATGCTCCGCTGGACATCTGCAAGACCGCCGCCCGCGTCTACCGGCCCGACCTCTACCGCGAAGCGGCCAGGGCACTGGGTGTCGCCGCCCCCAGCGGCAACTGGAAGGCCGAGGGCATTCACCCAGGGCCGTGGACGCTGAAGCAGGCCAGCTCGCCCATTCCCATGGGGCCGGATCTGTTCTTCGACGGCATGAAGTACGACCCCGCCCACCTGATGGCCTACCTCAGGGGCTTCAAGGTGGCCAACCTGAAAATGGACCTGCACAAGCTGGCGAAGCTGAACAAGTGATGCGCCACGCTCCCCATGCCATCACGGGCAAGCGGGGAAGGCGCCCACTTCGGTAAACTGCGGCCTTTCTCATTCGGACCGGCCCCATGCGCAATCTCAGCCTTCTCACCGCGATAGTCCTGATCGGCGCCAGCACCCAGGTGCTGGCCGCCTCTTCGGAAACCCTGCCCTCCGGCGTGGTGGTAACCCACCTGAAACCGGGCCAGGGCGCTTCCCCGGGCGCGGACAGCACCGTCCGCGTGCATTACCGCGGCACCCTGCCGAACGGTAGCGAGTTCGACAGTTCCTACAAACGCCACGAGCCCATCAGCTTCCCCCTGCGCGCGGTCATTCCCTGCTGGACCCAGGGCGTACAGAAAATGAAGGTGGGCGGCAAGGCCATCCTTACCTGCCCGGCGGCCACGGCCTATGGCGCCAACGGGGTCCCCGGCGTCATTCCGCCCAACACCGCGCTGACCTTCCAGGTGGAACTCCTGGCCATCGAACGCTGAACCGGCGCGGGCGGACGCTCGCATCCGCCCACGCCCCGCTCCCGCCGCTTCCACGACTTCCCCCACCATGCCCGATACCGCCCCGAAGCCCAACCACCGCAACGCCCTGATCGAGCGTCTGTACGCGGAAATTCCTGTCTTCCGCGAGCATCAGCCACTGGCCATCGGCATCCACAAAAGCCTGATGCAGCGGTTTCCCGAACCCGGCAAGGCCCAGGTCCGCGCCGCCCTGCATTTCCACACGGGCACGACGCGCTACCTCAAGGCCCTGGTCGAAGGCGCGACGCGCCTCGATCTCGACGGCAACGCCGCCGGCGAGGTGACGGCCGAGCAGCAGGCCCAGGCGGTCGCCACCCTGCGCGAACGTTTCCGCAAAGGGGCGGAACGGCGCAAGGCGGAGCTGGAAGCCCGGCAACGCCAGGAAAAACTCGAACAACTGGCGCAGAAATTCGCCCCGCGCTGAACCCGGCAGACGGCTGATCGCGCCAGCCGCCGTCGGTCGGGCAAAGCGCGGCGCGCCCGACGATCGTGGTGGCGGGACGCTCAATCGCGCCAGGTGCGCTCCACCTTGATGTCGAGTTTTTTCAGACGATGCCACAGGCTGCGCTCGCTGATGCCGAGCTGCCGCGCCGCCTGGGCCTGAATCCCGCCGCAATCCGCCAGGGCGGCCAGGATGGCGCCCCGTTCCCGCTCCTCCAGCCAGGCATCGAGGCCCTCGCCGCCCGGACCGGAGAAGGCAACACCGCCACGCGGGCCCACCGCCTCGCTGATGCGGCCGGGAAGATCCTCGCCCTCGATCAGTTCGCCCCGGCAGGACAGCAGGGCGCGTTCCACCGCGTTGCGCAGTTCGCGGACGTTTCCCGGCCAGGTGTGGCGGTTGAGGCTGGCCATGGCCGCGGCGCTGAAGCCCCGCACCGGCTTGCTGATTTCCGTGCGCAGGTCGGCCAGGAAGGCGCCGGCCAGGGCGGGCACGTCCGCCATGCGCTCGCGTAGCGGCGGCACCTGGATGGTGTAGACGTCGAGGCGGTAATAGAGGTCTTCGCGGAAACGCTGCTCCCGCACCAGTTGCGGCAGGTCGCGGTGGGTGGCGGCGACGATGCGCACGTCCACCCGCTGCACCGAGTCGCTGCCCACCGGCGAGTATTCCCGCTCCTGCAACACGCGCAGCAGCTTGCCCTGAAGGGCGATGTCCAGGTCGCCGATCTCGTCCAGGAACAAAGTGCCGCCGTTGGCCTGTTCCAGGCGGCCGAGGCGGTTCTGGGTGGCGCCGGTGAAGGCGCCGCGGACGTAGCCGAACAGTTCACTCTCCATCAGGTCGCGGGGAATGGCGGAACAGTTGAAGGCCACCCAGGATTGCTCCGAGCGCGGTCCCCGCTCGTGGATGCAGCGGGCCACCGCTTCCTTGCCGGTGCCGCTCTCGCCGGTGATGAGCACGTTGCTGCGATAGGGGGCGACCCGCTCGATTTCCTCGCGCAGGCGGCGCATGGCCGGGCTGTCGCCGATCAGCCGGCGGCGCGGCTGGGTGGCGCTGACCACGGCGTGCAGGCGCTGGTTTTCCCGCACCAGGGCGTGCAGGCGCCGGGCGCTCTGCACCGCCAGGAGCAATTCCTCCGACTCGAACGGCTTGGTCAGGTAGTCGTCGGCGCCGGCGTCCAGGCCCGACAGCTTGTCGGCCTCTTCCGAACGCGCGGTGAGCATGATGATGGGCAGGTCCCGCGTGCGAGTCTCGGTTCTCCAGCGCTTGGCCAATGCG
>CAIXFP010000341.1 GCA_903918705.1 uncultured Pseudomonadota bacterium | reverse complement strand
GTGTTCATCCATGTCGTGGGCGCCGGAGAGCAATTCCTCGAACTCGTCCATGCCGACGTACAGCGCGATGGGCAGGCCGATGGCGCTCCACAGGGAGTACCGTCCCCCGACCCAGTCCCAGAAGCCGAACATGTTGGCCGGGTCGATGCCGAAGGCCTTGACCGCTGCCGCGTTGGTGGAGACGGCGACGAAGTGTTTCGCCACCGCATCCGGGTCCCTGGCGTGGTCGAGCAGCCAGGCCCGCGCCGCGGTGGCGTTGAGCAGGGTCTCCTGGGTGGTGAAGGTCTTGGAGGCGACGATGAACAGGGTGGTGGCCGGGTCCAGGTCTTCCAGGGTGTCGAACAAATGGCTGGGGTCGACGTTGGAGACGAAGTGGGCCTTGATGTTGCCGCCATAGGGTTTCAGCGCCAGGCAGGCCATCACCGGCCCCAGATCGGAGCCGCCGATGCCGATGTTGACCACGTCAGTGATGTGCTTGCCGCTGTAGCCCTTCCATTTTCCGGTGCGCACCCGGTCGGCGAAGGCGCGCATGCGGCTGAGGACGGCCCGGATGTCCGGCATCACGTCGTGGCCATCGACCATGACCTTCCGCTCGGAGCGATTGCGCAGCGCGGTATGCAGCACGGCACGGTCCTCGGTGAGGTTGATCTTGTCGCCGGCGAACATGGCGTCGCGCAAGGTCTCGACTCCGGTATCCGCAGCCAGCTTCAGCAGCAGCTTCAGGGTCTGGGGGCGGATCAGGTTCTTCGAGTAATCCAGCAACAGGTCGTCCAGTTGCAGGGAGAAGCGCTCGAAGCGTTTCTTGTCCTTGGCGAACAGGTCGCGCAGATGCAGGTCGTTCCAGGCGCGGCGTTCTTCCTTCAGGGCGGTCCAGGTGGAGGTTTGGGTGGGGGAGGGCATGATGAGATAGTGTCGGGTGCAGGCGTAGCCGTATCAGGCCGCCAGAAATTGGAGTTCACGGGTATTCATCTTGGCCGAGCGCTTCGACAGGTTGAGGATTTCGACGCCAACAACCTGATTCTCGGCATTGAAATCCAGAACGACGCCTGGGGAAACTTCCTCGGATTCGACAATTTCGGAGTCGTCCAGCCGGAGATAGAGCGCATCGGCTTGTTCATCGACTTTCAGTTTCATGGTGTTCCTTTTCTGGTTCGGTCGAAGTAGGCAGTCACCACCCGCTCCGGGTGGCCAGTGGCTACGACGATATGTAACACGCGGCCACCCTGCTCGACGATTTTTCCAAAACGATGCTCCAGTTCAGGATCGAATTCATGTGGCTCGATTTGTTCAGGATTGGCAAGCACACGTTCAACCCAGTCAAGCGCAATCTTCCGTTCTTCCAGGGCGTGGCGAGCATGGTGGGTGAGTTCGAACAGCATCGAGTCTGCCAAGCCTCGACCACTCAGACGTTGAGATGATTGAGTTTCACGCCGTCGCTTTCATGGTCACCGGGAAGATATGCTCACGCGACATTTCAGCGCCATAGGCCAACGCCGCGCGAACGTCTTCCGGGCTCAATTGCGGATAGTCCGCCAGGAGATCCAGTTCGGTTTCGCCATCGGCCAGGCGGTCCAGTCGCAGCGAGACCCCTATCCGGGTTCCGCTGATGCAGGGTTGGCCGAAGCAGACTTCGGGATTGACGCTGATGCGATGCAGCAGGGGATGCATGATCTCTCCTTCACAGCTCAATCCTGGTACAGCACCACCCCCGCCAGCGGCGGCAGGGTAATGACCAGGGACTGAGGATAGCCCATCCAGGGCTGATCTTCGGTCATCAGGCCGGCGCCGTTGCCGACATTGGCGCCTTTATAGAAGGCGGAATCGCTGTTGAAGATTTCCCGCCAGAAGCCTCCCGCCGGGGCGCCGATGCGGTAGCCGTCGCGCGGCACCGGGGTGAAGTTGAAGGCGACGATGGCGGCGCGCCCATGCTTGTCGCGGCGCTGGAAGGCGAGGATGGACTGGTCGGCGTCGTGGCAGTCGATCCAGGCGAAGCCCTCGCTGAAGAAGTCCAGTTCGTGCAGCGCCGGCACGTCGCGGTAGAGGCGGTTGAGGTCGCGCAGGCAGCGTTGCACACCTTCGTGCCAGTCGATTTCCAGCAGTTCCCAATCCAGGCCCCACTTTTCCGACCACTCGCGGCCCTGGCCCAACTCGTTGCCCATGAAGTTGAGTTTCTTGCCCGGGCTGGCGGCCTGATAAGTGAGCAGCAGGCGCAGGTTGGCGAATTTCTGCCAGGCGTCGCCGGGCATCTTGCCGAGCAGGGAGTTTTTGCCGTGCACG
>CAIXFP010000340.1 GCA_903918705.1 uncultured Pseudomonadota bacterium | reverse complement strand
GGGAAGGACGCCGTTGTCCAGGTTGCAACTGAGAGGGAGCGAGGCCCGCGCGCCTTCGCGAGAGCCGCTGGAACATTAGCAATGCCCGTGCCAGAAGCGTTTATGGTTTGTAAGTGTTTGTTTTATTGGATTATTGGCGGACTTCTCGGAGGTCGTGCGGCGCGCCGCACGGTGCCGACACCTTGCGGCGTGCACCATGCGGGCGCCGTTTCGCCTGGCGATGCACCAGCAGGAGGCCCGCATCCCGCTTGGCCGTAAATGGCCCGTTTTGGGCCGGTATACGGCCAGCGCCAGGCCCTCGCGGCGCGGCCGTCGCCCGTGCCACGGACCCACCGCCACGGCGGCGGAATTCGTCGAGGTCGATGTCCACTCCCTCGAATTCACCCCCCGTTCGGTCGGGGTGGAACAGGTCGGCCTGTCCTTCACCGAATAGTCGGTGCTGGCGTATCAGTGCGTGCAACGGACCGTCGGCAGTTGAAGGCGAAGGGGATCGAAGCGAGCTGGACGTCGCTGCGCGAGACCCTGTCGGTGCAGCGACAGGTGACTGCGAGCTTCGGCCATAAGGATGGGGGTGCCCTGCACGTGCGCAAGGCCACCCGGCCCGAACCGGGTCTGAAGGCGATCTATGCAGCGCTGGACCTCGACCCGTTGCCGGGAGGCACTAAACGTCTGGCCGAGTGAGCGTTACCGGCCAGGATGTCGTGGTTGTAGTGCCTGACGAACCCAAAATGCATCGTAAGTGGCTGTTTTATTGACAGAGTTTTTAAGGCACGTTAAACGCGGGTTAAACAGAGGTCACCAATCCCGCTCCGCCGGCACGCTGATGGGGTAGCCGTTGGTCAGGGCGGTGACGAACACCTCCAGGTCGGTATAAGGCTTGCTGCCCGGCACCAGGGGTTGGGTACGGGCATCCGCGTTGCATTCGGCAAAACGCAGGTGCAGCGACTGCAACATGTATTGGGTGCGGTAGACCGGGTAGTGGGCGGCGTCACCATAGATGGTGGTGATGGTGTTGCCGCGCAGGCGCTTGCCGATGTTGTGGGTGTGGCAGGTGGCGCAGGCGAAGTTGTAGGCGCCCGCCTTGCTGTGGAACAGGTGGCGGCCGCGCTCGTAAGCCTCTTTCATGGGGCCGCGCGAGACGTCGATGCTGATCGGCTGGCCGCCGCCCAGGCTGGCGAGATACAGGGAGATGGCGCTGTTGTCGTAGCTGCCGTTCTGCAGCACGCGGCCCTGCTTGCCGCCGCAGTATTCGATGACCTCCTCCAGGCCGGCCACGTGCTTGAGGTCGGCGCGCCAGCGCGGGTAACCAGCGCGCAGATGTTTGAGCTTGCCGCCGCCCAGGCATTTGGCGAAACGGCCATCCACGTTGATCTGCTGGAACAGGGTCTCGCCCCGGTCCAGGGCGAAATGGCCGCCATGAATGGCCTTGTTGAAAGGCGGGTCCATGAATTTCCAGTTGAGTTTCCAGTTTTCGTCCGGGTTTCCCGCCAGGCGGTAATCCAGATTGGCAGGGTCTTTCCAGTACTGGTAGGTGCCGGACAGGGAGAGATCGCCGGAGACGTTGGGCACGTACTGCTCCATCGGCTCATATTCGCGGTAGGGAATGTTCTGGGCGCCGCCGGACAACGGCACGGCAAGGGAGAAAAGGGCGGCGAGAATGGCGTTCAGGGTTTTCATGGCGTCCTCACTCCAGGCTTTGCAGGTAGGCGACGAGATCGCCGATGTCCTGTTCGTTCAGCAATCCGAAGCGTCCGAAGGGCGGCATGATGGTCGTGGGGTTGTAGACACGGGCATCGTAGATTTGCTGGAACACCAGGGGGTTGGGATGCTTGAACTGCTTGTAATGCAACATCGGATTACCCACGCTGCCGGGCCAATCGTCCCCTGGCAAAGCGTGGCAGGTCACGCACCATTCCCAGGCCAGCGCCTTGCCGCGCGCGGCGTCGCCGTTGAGCGGGGTCTTCATGGCGAAGCGGGCCGGTTCCGGAGTGGCGCGGCGGTCCTGGTAGCTCAGGGTCAGCCAAGGCGTGAGATCGCGCTTGTGCGGCACCCATTCCAGGCGGCCGCTGTTGACGATGACTTTCGCCACCATCGTCTTGCCGCCGCTCACGCTGGCGTCGGAAGGTAAGGGATCGGCGCACCAGGCGGTGGACGCCAGAAACGCGGCGAGAACGAGCAGCAAGCGCATGGGGGACTCCTGTGATCGGTTGCAACACATCGGCTGACTGGAAAAGCGGCCCGTAAAACCAGGTAGGCACCCTCCCCGAAACCATTTGATAGAACTGCCTCTTGGCAGGATAGCAGCCCTCAGGCCGGCGCCAAGACCCCATCGTTCAAGTGCAGCACCCGCCCCAGACGGGCGGCCAGATCGGGGTCATGGGTGACCACCAGAAAGGCCGTGCCATGGCGCGCCGACAGATCCAGTAACAGATCCTGGATGCGCCCGGCGCTGTGGCGGTCCAGGTTGCCGGTGGGCTCGTCCATCAGCACGCAGGCCGGTTGCGTGACCAGGGCGCGGGCGATGGCGGCACGCTGGCGTTCGCCGCCGGAGAGTTCGCCGGGACGATGGCTCATGCGGTGGCCCAGGCCCACTTCCTCCAGGCGTAGCGCGGCCTCGGCATAGGCGCTGTCGCCATCCTGGCGGCGGATCAGCAGCGGCATGGCGACATTCTCCAGGGCACTGAACTCCGCGAGGAGATGATGGAACTGGTAGACGAAGCCCAGCGCGCGGTTGCGCAATCGGCCCCGCGCCAGATCGGAGAGGGCCCAAAGGGACTCCCCCGCCACTCGCACCTCTCCGGCATCCGGCTGGTCGAGGCCGCCCAGCACGTGCAGCAGGGTGCTTTTACCGGCGCCGGACGCCCCCATCACAGCGATCTGCTCCCCCGCCGCCACCGCCAGGTCGACACCAGCCAGCACCGGCACTTCCAGCGAGCCTTGCCAATAGCTCTTGCGCAGGCCGGTGCAGGACAGCACGGCTGGCGAACTCATGCCGCGCCCCCTGTAGCGCAGGCTTCCAGCCTGCGTGCTTGAAGTGCAGGCTGGAAGCCTGCGCTACCTGCTTCATTCATACCTGAGCGCCTCCG
>CAIXFP010000339.1 GCA_903918705.1 uncultured Pseudomonadota bacterium | reverse complement strand
CCGGAAGTTGAGAAAGTCGTTATCCGCAAGGTTAATGAAGAACTGGCTGGAAGCGGAATCGGGGTTAGGGGTACGCGCCATGGCAACGCTATAGGCCGCGTTCTTGAGACCGTTGTCGGCTTCGTTGCGCACCGGCGCGCGGGTGGGTTTCTGCTCCATCTCGGTGGTGAAGCCGCCGCCCTGAATCATGAAGCCGTCGATCACGCGGTGGAAGATGGTGCCGTTGTAATGGCCGTCATTCACATACTGGATGAAGTTGGCGACGGTGTCCGGCGCAGCCTTGGCGTCCAGTTCCAGGGTGATGGGGCCGAAGTTGGTGTGCAGTTTGATCATGGGGTGGGCTCGGTCGGGTTTATGGGCGGAAACCGCCGCATGGCTGGCGGCGGTCAAGTTGAGCAGGCAAAAAGCCAGGAGGAAACGGGTCAGGAAGCGGCGAAGTGGCATGGGTTCAGCGTTGCGCGAGTCGGGAAGGCAGTTCCGAGGTTTTTTCCATCACGATGCGCCACTGGCCTTCATCCATACGCCAGTACAGGCGCTTGCGGCTGACGCTGGAGAGCCGGTCGCTGTTGTAGCGCTGGGTGAACTCGGTATAGGCCATGTTGGCGCCCGGATAGAGGAACAGGCTGACGTCCTCCAGATCCACCTTGATCCAGGCCTTCGTGGTGATGTTGGTGCGTTTGCTTTCCGCCCAGCCGCGTCCTTCGCCACGCAGGAAAGCGGTGGCGTAATGGCCGAGGAAGCGGTCCGCCTCGCGGGTCTGCCAGGTGGCCTGCCAGGTTTGCAGGCGCGTCAGCAAATCGTTGCGGGTTTTTTCCCAGGCCTCCCGGTCGACCCAGTCGGTGCGGTCGGCGATCACTACCGGCGTGGAGCCCGGCTGGACCCAGCGGCTGATTTCCTTGAGATCAGGATTGGTCACCACCACGCAGCCCTCGCTGGAGCGGGGCGGCCGGCTGTAGGTGTCGGAAGGCACGCCGTGCAGCCAGATGCCATGGCCGCTGCGGCCCTGGGCGCGGTCCCACTCGTTCGGGTAATCCAGGGGGAAGGCGCCGACGCCGTAGAGATCGGCCAGACCCTTGCGAGGCAATTCCCTGGCGATTTGATAAATCCCCATGGGGGTGCGCAGATCGCCTTCGCTGTGCTTGTCGGTGCCGTTCTTGCCGATGGTCATGTAGAAATCGGCCTTCAGGCGCGGTTCACCCTCTACGTTTTCGAACAGGTAGAGGCGGGCGCGGGAAGCATCGGCAAGCAGGGCGTATTTCTGTTCCGGAGCCAGTTGCAGGATCTGGCGCGGCAACAGTGCCGGATCGGGCTGGTCGATGTAGCGCAGCAGGCGCACCCGAGCTTCGTCGCGCAGGTCCGAGAGGGACTGGGCCGAACTCGCCGAGTGGGAGACCACCGTGCCGATGCCCGAGAGGGGACGAACCCGCGCCATCAACAGATCACCCTTGATCAGGTGGGCGAGCTTGAAGTCGGGACGCAGAGAAATGACCCGGTTGACTTCCTTGAGGGCTTCATCCAGGTGATTGTTGCGTATGTCCTGGATGGTCTTGCCGATCAGGGCATCGGGGCTGGGCAGATAGCGGGCCGTGTCGGCGCTGGCCAGCAGGATCGGCGCCTCGGCCGCCGCCAGGCCGGGCAGCGCGCCCAGGAACAGCAGCGCAAATCGGGATAACCACTGGGCCATGCTGCTCATCGCTCCTCGACGATTTTCCAGGCATCGCCCTGTCTTGCCATGAGGAGGGTTTTGCGGCCCTTGGATTTGAGCAGGTTGGAGGCGTAGTGCTGGGTGAAGGTCACCCTGGCCTGGGCGCCGCGGGCCTTGACCTTGATCCGGTCGAGCGTCACCTTGATGAAGCTGGCACGGCTCAGGCGCTCCTTGCGTTCCGCCTCCCAGGCGGCGCGATCGAGGCTACCGGGCATCTTGAAGTCAGTGCCGTAGAAGGCCAGATAGGTGTCGACGTCGCGCTTGCTCCAGGCTTCGGCCCAGGCGTGCACGGTTTGTTCGACCGTGGCCTTGGGCGGCAGGACGGCCGCCGCCTTGTCCACCGTCTTTCCGGCGGCGGTCTCAACCGGTTGGGCGGCGGGTTTTTCCGCGGCTTTCTCGGCGGGCGTATCCACCGCCTTGCCCGCATCGGCTGGTGGTGCCGTCGGTTTGGCCGCCTCCTCGGGCTTCCTGGGGGGCGGCGGGGCCGGTCGCGCCGGTTCCGGGGGCGGGTTGGTCGTCTGGGCGAGGGCCTTGTTGGCGCCGCCCTTCGCAGGCTTGCCCTTGCCGGCTTCCGTCGCGTGGGCGGGGCTGAACAACTCGCGGATCATGGCCAGCTTGGTCTGGGCCGAAGTGTTCGATTTGTCCAGTTGCAGGGCCTTGTCGTAGGACTGGGAGGCCATCTTGGCGTAGATGTCGCCCAGGTTCTCATGGGCGGTGGCATAGCTGGGATGGGTGCTGATGGCCATTTCCAGGCTGTTCTTGGCGCGTTCGTACTGGCCCTGGGCGGCGTACAACACGGCCAGGTTGTTGTAGGGCTCGGGCAGTTCCGGGTAGTCCTCGGTGAGGTCGGTGAACACCTTGATGGCGTCGTTGTAGCGGTTGAGTTCGGTGAGTATCAGCCCCTTGAGGAAACGCCCCTGGGCATCCTTCGGGTTGGCCGCCAGGAAAGCGTTCACTTTCTCCAGTGCGGCGGCGTTGTTGCCCTGGTGGAACGCCTGGTTGACATCCTGGATGCCGGGAACCGCGGCCAGCGCCACGGCGGGAAGCCAGGCCAGCAGCAGGGCGGCCGACAAGACTCGGGAGAAACGGGATGGGACCATGTGTGCTAAGCTTTTCGCGGTGTTGCGGTTGATGGGGGCTAGCCCCAGGCCGCGCGAATTCTAGCCCCCGCAGGGCTCATTGCAAAATTCCTCCCCCCCTCACGTCCCCCTTCCGACCCAGCCATGAGCGATAACGCACCCGTTCAGCATTTCATCCGATCCATCGTCGAATCCGACCTGGCCAGCGGCAAGCACACCGGCGTCAGTACCCGCTTCCCGCCGGAACCCAACGGCTACCTGCACGTCGGCCATGCCAAGTCCATCTGCCTGAACTTCGGCCTGGCCCAGGACTACCAGGGCACCTGCAACCTGCGCTTCGACGACACCAACCCGGAGAAGGAAACCGACGAGTACGCCCTGGCCATCCAGGAGGACGTGCGCTGGCTGGGCTTCCAGTGGAACGGCGAGGTGCGTTGGGCCTCCGACTATTTCCCGGCGCTGTACGACTATGCCGAGAAGCTGATCGAGCAGGGCCTGGCCTACGTCTGCGACCTGACCTTCGAGGAAATGCGCCAGTACCGCGGCACCCTCACCGAGGCCGGTCGCCCCAGCCCCTATCGCGACCGCGCCCCGGCGGAGAGCCTGGACCTGTTCACACGCATGAGAAACGGCGAATTTGCCGACGGTGCGATGGTACTGCGTGCCAAAATCGACATGAACTCGCCCAACATCAACATGCGCGACCCTGTGATCTACCGCATCAAGCGCGCCCACCACATCCGCACCGGCGACAAATGGTGCATCTACCCGATGTATGATTTTACGCACTGCGTCTCGGATTCCATCGAGGGGATCACGCATTCCCTCTGCACGCTCGAGTTCGAAAATAACCGTCCTCTTTATGATTGGTTCCTGATCGAACTCGGGATCCACCGCCCGCAGCAGATCGAGTTCGCCCGGCTCAACCTTACGCACACGGTCCTGAGCAAACGTGTTCT
>CAIXFP010000338.1 GCA_903918705.1 uncultured Pseudomonadota bacterium | reverse complement strand
GGTGATGGTGAAATCGAAATAGGGGTTGGCCTGGACGGGATTGCCCCTGGCATCCGTGTAGTTCAGAACCATGGCCACGCGATGGGTGCGCGCGGGCTCGTACACCACCCCGTTGGTGTTGGCGGGGTTCGTGATGTCCGTGCCGAAGGTGTAGGTGTAATAGCCGGCGGAGTTATAGGTGAGCGTTCCGCCGGAATCCGTGGTGGCCTGGGCCGCGCTCGCCAGCACCGCGGTGCCGCCGGGGGCCGAGCCGACGTTGTTGGCGCCGCTGGTGGACTGGGTGCGGTAGATATAGTTGACCCACTGGTCCGGGTTGCCGGCGCTGCCGGGCACCAGCTTGGCGATGAGGAAACTCACGTTGCTCGCCTTCAGCCCCTGCAACACCTGGCCATGGTCGAACACGGTGAAATTCACCACCGGCGGGCTGTGGATGGTCACCACCGGCGCGCCGGCGCTCTGGACCGCCGTGAAGGGCGCGGCCTGGTTGACCGCGGTGTCGTTCGCTGCCACGGCGGCGGCGGCCGTGATGGCGGCGCTGTCCACCGTCACCCCGCCGCCCGATCCCCCGCCGCCGCCGCCACAGCCAACCAGCAGCACGGCCAGCAGGGCCGCGAGGCCTGCTCGATTGAATGAAAAATGCTTCAGGATGGACATGGGTTATTCCTTGTTCAGCAAATGTTCGAGCGGAGACGGGGGAGTGCGGGCAGGCGCGCTGTCGGCGCGGGGGGAAAGGCCGAGGGAGCGGTTATTCCCGGGCAGAGCGCGGCGCGTGCGGGTTCGATTCATGACTGAGGGCTTCCTGGCTGGGTGCGGAGCGCGCCATGCATGGGCCGTGTGCCCGAGCGCGCGCGAAGGTTAGCCAGTCTTGGCCTGTGGCGCAATAGCCGGAGTGTGCCCATATTCGATTCTCCATACCCTCATCGGCTTGACTTCGGCGCGTCACGGACGCATCGAAGTCGGTCCCGACAACCTGATGTGCAAACGGCCTCGGCGGCGTAGCCCACTGAAGCGGCTTGCTGATCAGGTCAACAAAAGAAGGAGGGCCATCGCTGGCCCTCCCGGATTAACTGCTGACAACCGGGGCCAGTCCGGCCCCGGGTTGACTGGCGTCAGTCAACTTTCTGGTAGAGCAGCCCGGTATGGACGTCCTGCACCTTGAGGCCGGAAATACCGTTCTTGCCGCCGCTGGTGTTGCCGTGGCAACCGTCGCAGGCTTCGAACACCGCGCCTTGCAGGGTCCCGTAGGAACCCACGATGCTCTTCTGGGTACCGTTGTTCATGTCCCAAGAGAGGTTCGCGGGGCCGCCGGCCAAGACCTGGCCCAGCTCGTTGCCGGGATAGGTGGCGCCGATCTGGGTGCCGAAGGTACCACCGCCCACGTTGATCATGTGGTTGGCGGCGCCGATGGAGTCATGGCAGCCGGAACAGACCGAGGCTTGCGGGGAGATCACGTTCATCAGCAGCGGATCACCGCCGGTGGCCGTGGTGGCGTTGTAGCCGATCAGGTTGGCCGCGGAGCCGCTGACGTGGTTGCTGTAACCCGCGGTGCCGGAAGGAACCGTGTCGAAGGTGACGTACTTGTTCACCAGGATACCCAGGGGGCCATGGTCGTCCGTGAAGGCCCAGTTGCCGGCGGCGTTCTGCACGTGACACTGGGTGCAGTTGTCCAGGGCGCCCGGATAGCCCACGACCTGGGCAAAGTCGTTGTTGGAGAAGGCCACGGCCGTGTTGTTCGGGTCGGTCGTCAGGCTGTTGCCGTTGCCGTGCAGGTAAGGCATGGCACGGAAGCCGGCGCCGGCGGAGTGGATGCCGTGGATGAAGCGGCGCATGGCGAAGGACTCGTTGTAGCCGATGGTGCCGCCCAGTTGCAGTTCGCCGGAGGAGAGCCGGTTCACGTCGTGGCAGATGGTACAAGCCTTGACCGTGCCGCGGTCGCCGCTGTGGAAGGCGACGGGGTAGGTGGCCATGGTGTTGGAGCCGGAGGCACTATCCAGGACGCCGTGGCAGGAGTCGCACTTGTCGTCGCCGACGATGTTGCGGCGCGCGACGGCGGTGCCGCCCGCGGTCACCACACCGGTGCTGCTCTTGGTGCTGATGGCGAACGCCTTGGCTTCCGGGTGCGCGGCGATGGTCACCGTGCCGGTACCCACCAACGCCGTCCGAGTCTTGTCCGTCACGTCCAGCTGGGCTTCCTTCACCGCGCCGTACATCAGCACTTCGGCGGTCTGGCCCTGGGCCGTGCGGGTCGCGGTGTTCACCGGCAGGATGATGTCGACGGCACAGGAGCTGTTGTCGGCGCTGCAGGTCACCGTCTCGGGGGTGCTGGTGCTCACACCGGCCACGACCACGTTGGCGCTGGAAGTGCCGTTGACCTTGGCACTGGCGCTGCCACCGTTGTTGTAGTTGGTGAACTCGGGCAGGGCGTTGGCCGTGGCCAGGTTGTAGTAGCCCAGCAGCAGGCTCAGGCCGGAGACTCGCGTATCCGTCAGCGGGTTGTAGTAGGTGCCGGCGCCCGGGTTCTTGATGTTGAAGGTCACATGCACCGTGCCCGTGTCGGTAAGGGTGGGCAGCTTCGTGGTGGCGGCCGTCAGGATGTTGTACTGGTAGTTGCCACGATTGGCCAGGGCTTGGGCCCAGTGGACGACATCCGCGCCGTCATTTGCACCCACGGCATGGCAGCTCTGGCACTGCTTATCGGAGGTAGCGGTAGTAGTCCCAAAGGTTTTGTGGATGGTATACCAATTATTGGGCGATGTTGCATTGCTCAGCATGGTATGGGTCGGAGAGGTGGACGCAGTGTCGTCATGGCAGGTCAGGCAGGCGGCCTTGGAGACCTTGCTCTTCCAGTTCTCGCCCTGGGGCGTGGTCACGGGGGCGACGGTGCCGTCCAGGCCGCCGGTGGCGGGGTCGATCCTGCCGGCCACGGTGGCATCACCCGTGTGGCACTTGGCGCAGTTGCGCAGATCCTGGGGGAAGCCGACCGCGGAGAAGTCGCTCAGGGAGTTCTGGTAGCCGACGATCTTGTAGCCCTGGGTCAGCTTGCGGCCGGCATGGATCTTGTGAACCATGGTGCGCAGGTCCAGGTTGTTGCCGCTGTAGGGATCCCAGGTGGAGCTGTTGTGGCACATCACGCAGTAGTGGGTGTCGACCCGACCGCCGCCATGCAGGGCCAGCTTGGAGTGGCAGCTATTGCAGGAAGCGATGTTCGCCACGTCATGGCCTTTCGCGGGATCGGCGGCCACGGCGTTGCCGCTGGCGTCGGTCACGAAGTCGTACCAGGGGTTGACCAGGGCGGTCTGGCCGTTGGAATCGGTGTAGCTCAACTGGATGGCCACGCGATGCACGTCAGCCGGGTTCCAGAAGGTGGTGGTGGTGGTGGTGCCCAGGGGGCCGGGCAGCGTCGCCGCCTTCACGTCGGTCACCATGTAGTAGACGTAGTAGTGATTGGTGGCGTCGTAATGCAGGCAGCCGGAGCCCACCAGGGTGGCGGCGCTGGCGCAGTTGCTGCTGTCATCCGCCAAGGGAGACTCGGTGGTGGCTTGCCAGTCCTGGGCGTGGGCCGGGGTCGGGAAGGCCGCGACGGTACCCGCGGTGGCCTTGGCCAGGTTGTGCTTGAAGTTCACCCACTGGTCGGTCTCGTTACCCGAATTGGTGCCGCCTACGCAGCCATTTTGTGCGTCATAGGCGCCGCCATAGAGGGTGCACAGCTCGGCCGCGGGTATCAACTGGGCCATGGCGAAGCGCACGCTGCTCTTGGTCAGTTTCGTCACCGCGTTGCCGGCAGAATCGATCACCGTGAAACGGATGACCGGCGGGCTGTTGACCGTCACCGGGCTGGCGCCCGCGGCGGACACGGCCGTGAACGACGTGGTCGGATTGCTGGCGGTGTAGGTGGATGGCGCATTACCCGTGGAACTGATGGGGGTGGTGGTGCTGGCGGCCACCGTCACGGTGATGGGCGCGGCCCCGTTGACCGTATCGGTCACGGTACAGGTCGTGGTGCCGGCACCAACGGGGGTGACGGTGACCGTGGGTTTCGCGTAGGTCGCGGTGGCGACGGCGGCGTTGGCACAGGCGACGGTGGTCGTGCCGGTGTTGTTGCTGACCGTGGATGCGCCGGTGGCGCCCCCGACGGTCAGGTTCATGGCTGCGGGGGCCACAGCGGTCGGGGTGGGCGCAGGCGTACTACTGCTGCTTCCACTGCCTCCGCAGCCTGCCAGCCCGGCGACCAGCAAAGCCGCCAGCCCCCATCTTGCATGCGCTACAACTCTTGAGATAGACATATCTACTCCTCCAATTAGCCAAACTTACACTGGCAAATGCCGACCACTCACCTTCGGCAAACCGACACGGCCGTCGCTCGACGGCCGTGGTACTGCAAAAAACTTCAGGAAAGGAATCAGGCGAAGGCGTCAGCCAGAACGTTGCGCAGCCAGCCGTCGGCGTACT
>CAIXFP010000337.1 GCA_903918705.1 uncultured Pseudomonadota bacterium | reverse complement strand
TTCAGCGTGGTGGCCAGCCCCCTGCCCACCGGCTTCGGCATGCCCACCCTCACCTACCTGGGCCGCGAGGTGCTGCGCCTGCCCTTCATCCGTGCCACCTCCCTGGGCCATGAAGTGCTGCACAACTGGTGGGGCAACGGCGTCATTCCGGATTACGCCACGGGCAACTGGTCCGAGGGGCTCACCACCTTCATGGCCGACTACGCCTACAAGGAGGAACAGTCGCCGGACGCCGCCCGGGAGGCGCGGCTGGCCTGGCTGCGCGACCTGGCCGCCGTACCGGAAGCCGAGGACACGCCCCTGGCCGCCTTCACTGCGCGCCATCACGGCATCTCCTCCATCATCGGCTACGACAAGGCAGCCATGGTCTTCTCCATGCTGCGCGACGCCATCGGCGCCGAGGCGTTCGACCGGGGGCTGCGCCGGTTCTGGCAGCGCCACCGCTTTCAGCGGGCCGGCTGGGCCGACCTGGAACATGACCTGGGCGAAGCCGCGAACCAGGATCTGGGAGGTTTTTTCCGGCAATGGGTGGCAGCAGCCGGGGCGCCCCGGCTGCGGCTCGACGAGGCCCGGTGGAGCGAGGGCAGGCTGAGGTTGTCTCTGGAACAAGGCGATCCCGCCTACTCATTGCTGGTGCCCCTGCGGCTGGTCACGCCGAAGCAGACGGAGACCCGCTGGCTGGATCTCACGCAAGCCGTCACCCACGTCTGCCTGGCCGCGCCGCCGCATCTCGAAGCGGTGGATCTGGACCCGGAGTACCGGATCTGGCGGCGGGTGGCGCCGGACCGTTTTCCGGCCATCCTGCGCGAGGTATTCGTGGCGCCGCGGGTGGACCTGTTGCTGGCGCCGGCGGACGCGGACCTGGCCGAGGCCGCCGGCGAGCTGGCGGCGCGGGTGCTGGATGCCCGGCCGCAACCCGTGCAAGAAACCGCCGCGAGATTGCCCGGCCCCAACCCTGTGCTGATTGTGGGGCGCCAGGCTCGGGTCGAAGCCCTACTGGCCAGGTTGCAACTGCCGCCGCCGCCGCCCGCGAAATCGGGCAGCGCCCGGGTCTGGGCGGCGCGCACCGCCTCCGGCCAGCCCTACGTGGTCATCGCGGTTCGCGATGACGCGGCGCTGCGGGCCTTGCAGCGCCCATTGCCGCACTATGGACGCCAGAGCTGGCTGGTGTTCGATGGCGCCCATTTGGTGGACAAGGGAACCTGGCCGCCCTTGCCGGAACGCGTCACCCTCGAGGCGCCCTGAGACCGGCTTCGGCATTGATGTGGATGATCGCCTGAACGAAACTAATCCCGAGGCTGCGCCGCTCCGCGCTGGCCCGAGTTGCGGCACCCTCTTGAAATGCTCTCCCACACCCCCAAAACCAGTCCGGTTTTTAGGAGGGACAGAACGTGTCTGAGGAACAAGGTATTCAGGAAAGCGCCGATGCGCTCGGCGATGTCGCCGGCAACACCACCGATAGCACCCCCAGCATGGAAGAAATGCTGCGCCAGGCGGAGTTGAACGCTCAGGAGCACCACGATGCCTGGCTGCGCGCCAAGGCGGAGACCGAGAATGTGCGCCGCCGCGCCATCGAGGACGTGGAGAAGGCGCGCAAGTTCGCGCTGGACAAGTTCGCCGCCGACCTGCTGGCGGTGAAGGACAGTCTGGAAGCGGCCCTGGCGGTGAACGACAGCGCCACCCTGGAGAGCGTGAAGAGTGGCGTGGAGCTGACGCTGAAGCAGCTTTCCAGCGTATTCGAGAAATTTGCGGTCAATGAAATCAACCCGTTGGGTGCCAGGTTCGACCCCAATCAGCACCAGGCCATCGGCATGGTGGAGGCGAACGGCGAGGCCAACACAGTGGCCACGGTGCTGCAGAAGGGCTATGCGCTCCACGAGCGGGTGATCCGGCCGGCGCTGGTGATGGTGGTGAAACCGAAATAATCCCCTCCTCTTTTGGGGAAGGGTTGGGGCGAGGGAACCCGGCGTCCAGGAACGCCAAGCGCCGTTCCCTCTCCCCCGGCCCCTCCCCCGGCGGGGGAGGGGAGAAAAGCCACCCCTTGAAACCCCACCCAACAATCCCATAAAGCTAGCAAGCCAATTTTTTTGAGGAAGAAACAAATGGGCAAGATCATCGGCATCGACCTGGGTACCACCAACTCCTGTGTGGCCATCATGGAAGGCGGCAAGACCAAGGTCATCGAAAACGCGGAAGGCACGCGCACCACACCCTCCATCGTCGCTTATGCGGAAGATGGCGAGATCCTGTGCGGCGCGCCGGCCAAGCGGCAATCGGTCACCAACCCCAAGAACACCCTGTACGCCATCAAGCGCCTGATCGGCCGCCGCTTCGCCGAGAAGGAAGTGCAGAAGGACATCGACCTGATGCCCTACCGGATTTTCCAGGCCGACAACGGCGATGCCTGGGTGGAAGTGCGCGGCGAGAAGAAGGCGCCGCCGCAAATTTCCGCGGAAGTGCTGCGCAAGATGAAGAAGACCGCCGAGGACTACCTGGGCGAGGAAGTCACCGAAGCCGTCATCACCGTGCCGGCCTACTTCAACGACAGCCAGCGCCAGGCCACCAAGGACGCCGGGCGTATCGCCGGGCTGAACGTCCGGCGCATCATCAACGAGCCCACGGCCGCGGCCCTGGCCTACGGGCGGCTGTCCGTCGCGGCCGATGCCAAGATTGCGGTCTACGACCTGGGCG
>CAIXFP010000336.1 GCA_903918705.1 uncultured Pseudomonadota bacterium | reverse complement strand
GGTGCGCGAGTTTCCCCACATCAATCATCCCGACGTGGTGGTCCTGGCGCGGGAACTGAAGCCGGACCTGATCTGCGTGTTCGGCACCTCATTGATCCGCGGCGACCTGCTCAAGGAAGGGCGCCTGGGTATCGCCAACCTGCACGGTGGCCTGTCGCCGGAATATCGCGGCGCCGATTGCACCTTCTGGGCCCTCTACAACGGCGAGCCGGAAAAGGTGGGCTGCACCCTGCACTGGATCGACGCCGGTATCGACACTGGCGGCCTGATCGCCCACATCAGCCCGGAAATCCATCCGGACGACGACGAGCTGACCCTGTTCTGGCGCGCGGTCCAACGCAGCGCCGAGGTCTACGCGGAATTCGTCCGCCGCCTCGGCCAGGGCGAGGAATTCGGCCAGACCCAGCCCCACAAGGGACGCCTGTATCAGGTCAAGCAGCGCGGCCTGCGGCATGAACGGGTGCTGGGCAGGAAACTGCGCGATGGCCTCCTGCGCGATCTCCGCCTGAGTAGGCGGGTGGCCTGGTTCACCCGCGCGGCCCGGCGGGACGAAGCCCGATGAGGGATCTGTTCGTCGCCGCCGTGGTCTTCGGTTTCTTGCCGATGGCATTTCGGAAACCCTACGTCGGCATTTATCTGTGGTCGTGGATCGGTTACCACAACCCGCACCGGCTCTGCTTCGGCTGGGCGCTCAATTTCCCCTGGGCACTGATCATCGCCCTCGTCACCTTAGTCGCCTTGCTGTTCAGCAAGGAGCCGAAGCGGATTCCCTGGACCCGTGAGACGAGTCTGTTGCTTGTGTTCATGCTGTGGATTTTGCTGACGACCTATTTTGCGTTTTACGCCGATGCGGCCTGGGAACACTACATCAAGTTTTTCAAGATCATCCTGATGACTTACGTCACCATGATCGCCGTCAACACCCGCCAGCGACTCGACGGATTCATCTGGATCATTTGTATCTCGCTCGGGTTCTACGGCATCAAGGGCGGCATCTTCACCATCATCCACGGCGGCGTGCATCACGTGCAGGGGCCGGACGGCACCTTCTTCGGCGGCAACAATGAAATGGCCCTGGTCCTGGCCATGACCATCCCCCTGCTGTCCTATCTGCGCACCCAGGAAACCCGGGGCTGGCTGCGCCTCGGCCTGGGTGCGGCGATGATGTTGTCCGCCATCGCGGCCATCGGCAGCCAGTCCCGCGGAGGCCTGCTCGGACTGGTGGCGATGGGCTTGTTCCTGTGGCTGAAAACCCGCAACAAGTTGATGACCGGACTGATGCTGGTCACCAGCGTCATCATCATCGGCAGCATCATGCCCCAGGCCTGGTACGACCGCATGAACACCATCAAGACCTACGATCAGGATGACTCCTCGCTGGGGCGCATCAATGCCTGGTGGACCGCCTGGAACGTGGCCAAGATTCGCATCACCGGCGGCGGCATGGACATGTTCCGGCCCGATACCTTTCAGCGCTATGCGCCGGACCCGAACAACGTGCATGACGTGCACAGCATTTATTTCGAACAGATGGGGGAGCAGGGCTTCATCGGACTGGCCATGTTCCTTACGCTGGGCGTTATGACCTGGCAACGCTGCAACCAGATCAAAAAATTATGCAAGAAGGATCCGGAACGAAAATGGGCCGCGGATCTGGCGGCGATGATCCAGGTCAGCCTGGTGGGCTATTACACTGCCGGCACCTTTCTCGGCCTGTCTTATTTCGATTTGTTCTACCACATGATCGCCATCGTGGTGATGCTCTGGACCTTCGTCAACCAACCCCAGGTCAGCGTGCCCGTGGTGGAAAGCAAGGCACGGGGCAGGCTCCTCCCACGGCGATTCACAAATAAACCGGCATCGGGCGTGGGCTGAGTCCCCCCGTGCGGGGACAGCAAGGGGCGAATGCTAAAATCGCCGACCATTTTTGATGAATCACCGTCGCCATGACTGATCGCACCGCTGAACTTCGCGCCCTTAGCCAGCGCCGCATCCTGATCCTGGACGGCGCCATGGGCACCATGATCCAGCGCTACGGCCTGGCCGAGGCGGATTACCGTGGCCAGCGTTTCGCCGACTGGCCCGGCGACCTCAAGGGCAACAACGACCTGCTGTTGCTGACCCGGCCCGAGGTGATCCGGGAAATCCACAGCCTATACCTGGAAGCCGGCGCCGACATCCTGGAAACCTGCACCTTCAACGCCAACAGCATTTCCATGGCCGACTACGGCATGGAAGCCCTGGTCCGGGAACTGAACTTCGCGGGGGCGAAGCTGGCGCGGGAGGTGGCGGATGCCTATTCCACGCCGGAGAAACCGCGCTTCGTCGCCGGCGTCCTGGGGCCCACCTCGCGCACCGCCACCCTGTCGCCGGACGTGAATGACCCCGGTTTCCGCAACGTCACCTTCGACCAGTTGGTGGCCACCTATTACGAGGCCACCGACGGCTTGGTGCGGGGTGGCGCCGACCTGCTCATGATCGAAACCGTGTTCGACACGCTGAACGCCAAGGCGGCGGTGTTCGCGGTGCAGAAGTACTTCGAGGACCAGGAGATCAACCGCCCGATCATGATCTCCGGCACCATCACCGATGCGTCTGGCCGCACTCTTTCCGGGCAGACGGTGGAGGCGTTCTGGAATTCCCTGCGCCATGCCGACTGTTTCTCCTTCGGCTTCAACTGCGCCCTGGGCGCCAAGGAGTTGCGTCAACACGTCGATGAACTGGCGCAAAAGGCCGACTGCCTCACCTCCGCC
>CAIXFP010000335.1 GCA_903918705.1 uncultured Pseudomonadota bacterium | reverse complement strand
GGGAGGCGGGGTAACAGAGGAAAATAGGGTTATCCCTTTCTGCCGGTGCGCTGGCTGTTGCGCCACCCGTTCGATTCCCTGTCCCTGGCGCCGCGACTGCACCTGCCGACGCGGATACTGCTGGCGCAATACGACGAGACCATTGCTCCCGCGCATGGCGCCCGACTGGCGGCGGCCTGGGGTGCACCGGTGACGCCGATTCTGCTGCCCGGAGCCAGCCACGAGGACATCGTTTTCCATCCCCGCTTCTGGTTGGCGGTCGCGGCATTCCTGGCGGAACAAGGGCGATAAGCCCCGTGGTTTGGCCAGCGAGGCGGACAGTATGAAGCCCGCCCGCTGCCCACCTCATAATCCACCGACTGCGATGTCGTGAGCCTTCTCCCATCCAGCCCGGAAGGTGCCTGGCTTGTGGTACCGGTATTGCATCGACACTTCCCAGTTTTACCCCGTCAATTTCCGTATGAGGCGCTTGCTGTCGGTGAAGGATGCCTCCGACCAGCGCAGTTTCGTTCCCAGGCAGGTACGGTGAGCGTCTTTGCGGGCGCCAAACTTGGCATCATGGCGGCCTCACGCGGGCGAATCAGCGGCCAAGCGCGGCTACCATGTTGACCACCCGCCCACCCGGGCTTCACCCGTACGCCCTCCCTACCCCAGCACCGGCAATCCGCCCGTCAACTCCACCCGCGCCACGCCGACCCGCTTGAGGTGGGCCGCCAGCGCCGCGTCCATGCTGGACAGGTGTAGGCCGAACCATTCTTCCAGCCCCCGTCGGACGAAGGCGCGCGGCAAGGCCAAACGGCCGCGCTGCACGGCGCGCTGCATCTGCATCAGGTCGCCGTAGATGCGGTGGTGCTCGCCTTCGTGCTCGCCCAGGGCGGGAAAGCGGGAGATGCGCATCAGGCGACCCTCGCTGGTGAAGTGCAGTCGGCAGTGCTCCAGCAACTTGCCGAACAGGGCGGCGAAGTCGGCGTCGTCGCAGTCCGCCAGCAGGTTGACCAGAGCGGTGAACTCTCGGTGGGTGGCGTCCATTTCCGCCACGCCCAGGGCATGGACGGCCTCGTTCCAGGCCAGCATCAGGCCGCCTCCAGAGCCATGCCGGCCGCCGCGGCGGCGAGCAGGTCGGCGGCGGCGGCCGGCACCAGTTCCAGACCCAGTTTGGCCAGAAAACGCTTTTCCTTGTCCGTGGCGTTGGGGATCAGTGCCCATCCGGAGGGGCGGGCGGCACCGAACATGATGTCGGACAGCACCATGCGCTCGGTGTCGCGCGTCAGGGGCAGCCCCAAGAGCAGGTAGCGCTTGCCCTGGCGCATGCGCTTGACGAAGGCGGGGATGCCGAAGCCCCCCATCAATTCGGTGACGTAATCGACGAAATCCGCGTCCGAGGCGATGTAATGGGATTCCGGCAGCGGCGTGCCCAAAGGCTTGAACAGCACCGGCAGGGTGACGTCGACGTCGCCCTGTTCGATAGGCTGGTAGGCCGTGCCGTCGAAATGGAACAGCTTGAAGCGGTAATCGCTGCCGCCGATGCGGGCCAGGCCGACGATCAGGGTGTGGGGGCGGCCGGCGTAGGCTTTCTGCAGAAGGATGTCGCGGTTGCTATCCACCACATAGGGCAGGTTCTGGGCGGCCAGCCAGGTATGCAGCGGGGAAGCGCTCCAGGCGGTGTCGCGGTAGGTGCGATCGAGAAATTTGGTGACCGCGGAACGGCCGCGCTTCAGCTCGATGTTCATCGCCGCGCGGGGAAATTCGTACATCAGCTTGGGCGCCATGGGCCGGCCGTCGTTCATGGCCAGGATCAGACTGTCGGAATCGGCCGGAATGGCGCGGCCGCTGGCAGGGTCGATGACGCCGTCGAGGGAGCGGGCGCCGAGATAGGGCACGACGGCGCCCTCGCGCAGGCCTTCGAGGATGGATGCAAATGCGCTGGAGTTATCTGTTGCCATGGAACGCTCCTGGTAGGTGATGAGGTCATCACCGCAAGAATCGCGCCGGCCGAGAACCGCGCAGCCACGCGGGTTGTCGACCTGAACGGGGTGTCGGTTGTAGGGCAATCGCCAGCGTTTGTCGGTCTCCTCCCCGACCCGATGAAAATTTTTCGCCAGGGCCGGGCCATGGCCAGGCTACGATTGCAAGCCGCTCAGTCGTCGTTGCGGGACGTCACCTGGCGGCCTTCATCTCCCGGAGTCGCCCTCGTCGGGCCAGGCAATTGCCGGAGGGGGGGTCATTTTTTTCCCGGAGATGCCGCTATGGCCGAACTTGCGCCGTATCCTCGAAGGCGTCGGCAGCATCGCCTCGGGTTAATCCTTGATCGAGCCACCAGGAAATAGCATCGCCATGCTGGAATTTCTTCGTATCGTCAGCTCCGCGCCGGATGCGAGCCTGCTCTATGTCGGCCATTACGACCCGCTGCTGGTCACGCTTTCGCTGGCCATCGCGGTCTTCGCCTCCTATGCGGCACTGCTGGTGGCGGCTTATGTGACCGGCATGCATAGCCGGCTGCACCGCCGGGTCTGGACCGGGATCGGCGGCCTGGCCATGGGGGCCGGCATCTGGACCATGCATTTCGTCGGCATTCTGGCCTTCAACATTCCTTGTTCGATCGGTTACGACCCCGGCATCACCCTGTACTCCATGGTGCCCGGCATCCTTGCCAGTACCCTGGCCCTGGCCCTGATCGCGCGCAAGTCCCTGTCGCCGGTGCGGCTGCTGCTGGGCGGCCTGCTGATCGGCGCGGGCATCGGCACCATGCACTACGCCGGCATGGCGGCCATGCGCATCGACGGCCTGATCCGCTACGACCGCAACCTGTTCCTCCTGTCGCTGCTGGTGGCCGTGGCGCTGGCCACCTTTGCTCTCTGGGTGAAATTCCAGTTCCAGCGCCTGGAGCATCGCGGCAAACACCGGGGCCAGCTCGCCGCCTCGCTGCTGATGGGGCTGGCCATTTCCGGCATGCACTACACGGCCATGGCCGCCGCGTATTTCATCAACGATGGCGATACCACCATTCCCGATTCGCAACTGACTCCGGCCATCCTGAGTTCGGTGGTGCTGATGGCCACCGCCACCATCATCGTCGTCACCATCGCCGCAGTGTTCGTCACCCGTTCTTCCCTCTCCCTGCAATCGCGCATTTTCCGCATGCCCGCCCTGCTGCTGGTGTTGTGGGTGGCCGCCGCCTGGCTGTTTTCCGGCTATTACAGCGGTAGCCAGTTGAGCCGCGAGTACGGCGATGCCGCCAACAATGCGATGCAATCCGTCGAGTACGTGGCGGCCAACATGCGCGAGAGCATCGACCAGTTGCGCGGCGTTCCGCGTGACCTCTCCTTCGATCCGGATGTCATTCGTGCCCTGGAGCGTTTCGCCCCCGGCACCCCTTCGGCTCGCCTCGAGGCGGCGGCGCGCGGGCGGTTCTGGAACGAGGACGCTGAACTGCGGGCCCTGGACCAGCGCCTGGGGGTCCATGCGGTCAGCCACAAGGCCGACGTGGTCTGGATCGTCAATGCGGCCGGCGACTGTATCGCGGCCAGCAACGCCGGCCAGGGACAGAGCTTCGTCGGCACCAGCTACGCGGAACGCGCCTATTTCCAGCAGGCCCGCCTGGGGCGGCCGGGGCGGCAATATGCGGTGGGCAAGAAGACCTCCATACCGGGTCTGTACTATTCCCACCCGGTGCTGCGGGGTGACCGCTTCCTCGGGGCCGTGGTGGTGAAACGCAACATCCAGGGCTTCGCCTTCTGGACGGCCCAGGCGGGTGCCCTCATCGCCGATGCCCACGGTGTTGTCGTCCTCAGCCCGGACCCGGATCTGCTTCTACGCACCCTGCCGGACAGCACGATTGGCCAGATCTCCGACGGCGAAAGGATGCAGCGATACCGGCAGACCCGGTTCCAGCCCCTGGCCCTGGAATCCTGGGGCAATGCCAACTTCCCCAAGGTGTACCGCCTGGCCGGCGGCAATCGTCCCCTGTTGTGGGTGGACAAGGCCTTGCCGGAAGAGGCCCTCACCATCTATCTGCCTTACTACCTGGACGAATTCGGCCGCATCGAAAGCGGTCGGAAGTGGGTCTTCCTGCTCCTGGCCTTTTCCGGCGGCATGCTCATCTTCGGGGTTGCCGTGTTTGGTGCCCTGCGCGCCAGCGAGGAACGCATGCGATTGATGCTGGGTTCCATGGGGGAGGGCCTGTTCGGGCTGGATCTGGACGGGAAGTGCACTTTTGTCAATGCCGCCGCCCTCCACATGCTGGGCTATGCCTCGGCCGACCGGCTGGTCGGGCGTGACATGCACCTGACCCTGCACGCGCACCGAGGCGATGCCACGCCCTATCCGGCCGAACAGTGTCCCATCCTCGAATCCCTGGGTACCGGTGAGCATGCCCACATCAGCGGCGACGTGTTCTGGCGGGCCGACGGCAGTTCATTTCCGGTGGAGTACCGTTCCCATGTGCAGCGCCGGGATGGGGAAGTCGTCGGGGTCGTCGTGACCTTTTCCGATATAGGCGAACGTCTGGCGGTCCAGGCCGAACTCGAACGCCATCGCGACAACCTGGAGGAACTCGTGCAAAGCCGCACCGTGGCCTTGAACGAGGCGCGTGAGCGTGCCGAAGCCGCCAATCGTTCGAAGAGCACCTTCCTGGCCAACATGAGCCACGAGATCCGCACACCCATGAACGCCATACTCGGCATGACCCACCTCCTGCTGCGCGGCAAGCCCAGCCCGGAGCAGCAGGACAAGTTGGGCAAGATCGCCGCGGCGGCCCATCATCTGCTCAGCCTGCTCAACGACATCCTGGATCTGTCCAAGATCGAGGCCGGCCGCCTGGTGGCCGAGCAGGTGCCCTTCGACCTGGGGGAACTGGTGGCCAACACCCGCTCCCTGGTGATCGAGAAAGTCCAGGCCAAGGGCCTCGCCTTCCACGTCGACATGGACGGCCTGCCGCAACGCCTGGTGGGCGATCCCACGCGGCTGGCGCAGACCCTCATCAACTACCTCGGCAACGCCGTCAAGTTCACCGCCTCGGGCCACGTCACCCTGCGCGGGCGGCTCCTGGAGGAGGATGGGGAATCCATCCTGGCGCGCTTCGAGGTGCGGGACAGCGGCATCGGCATCGCCGCCGACAAGCTGGCCCAGATCTTCGAGGCCTTCGAGCAGGCGGATAGCTCCACCACGCGGCGCTTTGGCGGCTCCGGCCTCGGGCTCGCCATCAACAAGCGCCTGGCGCACTTGATGGGCGGCGAGGCGGGGGTGGAGAGCGTGCCGGGGCAGGGAAGCACGTTCTGGATCACCGCGCGACTGGGCAAGGCGCCCGCCCTGACCGCGGCGGAGGTGGCGGCGCCGCCCACGGCCAGCCTGGAGCAGGCCCTGGCTCAGGCCCACACGGGGCGGCGCATCCTGCTGGTGGAAGACGACCCGATCAACCAGGAAGTGGCGCTGGAGATGCTGCGGGACGGACCCGGCCTGGAAGTGGACCTGGCCGAAAATGGCCAGCAGGCCGTGGAAATGGCGCACGGCGCCGACTACGCCCTGATCCTCATGGACATGCAGATGCCGGTCCTGGACGGACTCGGTGCCACCCGCGAGATACGCCGCCTGCCCGGCTACCAGTCCACTCCTATCCTGGCCATGACCGCCAATGCCTTTGGCGAAGACCGGCAACGTTGCCTCGATGCCGGCATGAACGACCACATCGCCAAGCCGGTGGACCCCGACGCCCTCTATCAAGCCCTGCTCAGGTGGCTTCGCTAGGAGACCCGCCCGGGCCGATTTACCTCCGACGGCGATAAAATCCGCGTCATGACAACAACCGGATCCAGCCCATGGCCCACCTGTTCGAACCCCTGAAACTGCGCGACATCACCCTGGCCAACCGCATCGGCATTCCTCCCATGTGCCAATACTCGGCGCTAAACGGCATGGCCTCGGACTGGCATTTCGTCCATTACGGCAGCCGCGCGGTGGGCGGCGCGGCCCTCATGATCGTGGAGGCAACGGCGGTGGTGGCGGAAGGCCGCATCAGCCCGGGGGATCTCGGACTCTGGAACGACGCCCAGATGGAACCCCTGGCGCGCATCGCCCGCTTTGTCCGGGAACAGGGTTGCGTGGCCGCCATCCAGTTGGCCCATGCCGGGCGCAAAGCCAGTTGCGGCCTGGGTTGGCAAGCGCAGCGTACCCTGGCCGTGGAAGAGGGGGGCTGGGGCCTCGTCGCGCCCTCGCCGCTGGCTTTCGGCGACGGCTATGGCGTGCCCGAGGCTCTCGACGCCACCGGCATCCGCGCGGTGCGGGAGCACTTTGTCGCCGCCGCACGGCGCGCCGCCGCGGCCGGTTTCCAGGCGGTGGAAATCCATGCCGCCCACGGCTACCTGCTGCACCAGTTCCTCTCGCCACTGGCCAACCGGCGCGGCGACGACTACGGCGGCGGCTTTGCCCAGCGGACCCGCATGCTGCGGGAAGTGGTGGCAGCGGTGCGCGAGGTCTGGCCGGATCGGCTGCCCCTGCTGGTGCGCCTGTCGGCCACCGACTGGGTCGAGGGGGGCTGGAATGCGGACGAGACCGTCGAGTTGTGCCGTATCCTGAAGGCCCTGGGTGTGGATCTGGTGGACGTCTCCAGCGGCGGCCTGATGCCGACGGCCAGAATTCCCGTGGGCACCGGCTTTCAGACCGAGTTCGCGGCGCGGGTGCGGCGGGAAGCCGGCATCCCCAGCGCGGCGGTGGGCCTGATCACGGCGCCGGCCCAGGCCGATCACATCGTCCGCTGTGGCCAGGCCGACCTGGTGCTGCTGGGCCGGGAAATCCTGCGCAATCCCTACTGGCCTCTGGTGGCTGCCCAGGCGCTGGGGCAGTCGACGCCCTGGCCGTTGCAATACCAGCGCGCGGCGCCGGCGGGCACGCCGGGCCGCTGAAAACTTGGCTTGAGCCACAGCGCGGTTCGTGGACGGCGCGTCCGCGCGGCGCTGTTTAGCGCGCTTTGCTTATCGCAGTGCACAAAGCGCCGGCTTCCTTCCTATAATCGCCGCGCCACGCAAGCCGTGGGGCTCGGATGTTGGATCCGGGCCGGGGACTTTGCCAACCACCAACCGGGTGCTCGCCATGCTGATCGAAGTAAAAACGCCAGAAATGTCCGAATCCGTGCAGAGCGGCTCCCTCCTTGTGTGGCGCAAGCAGACGGGCGAGACGGTGCGGCGAGACGAAACCCTGCTGGAACTGGAGACCGACAAGGTGATTCTGGAGGTGTCCGCCCCGGCCGACGGCGTGCTGGCGGAGATTCGCGTTCCCGTGGGTGGCGAGGTGAAGGCGGGCGATGTCCTGGCGGTGATCGACTCGGAAGCCTCGCTGCCGGTCGCGCCCCGTGGCCCGGAGGATTTCGGCGTAGTCCGGGGCGAAGCCGCGCCCGCGGCCACCGCCATCCCGGAAAAGCCCGCCGTACTGTCGCCTTCCACCCGGCGTGAACTCGCCGCCCGAGGTGGGGAAGCAGCGCCGGTGGCGCCGCCAGTCGCCACACCCGCGCCCAGCAAGCCAGCCGTAGCGGCCAGCCCCTGCCCGCCCTGCCCGGTGTGCGCCGACCCACTGGAGCGGCGCGAACGCCGGGTGCAGATGAGTCGTTTGCGCCAGCGCATCGCCGAGCGGCTGAAGGAAGCCCAGAACACGGCGGCCATGCTCACCACCTTCAACGAGCTCAACATGCAGCCGGTCATGGACCTGCGTGCCCGCTACCAGGAGCGTTTCCAGAAGGAACACGGGGTCAAGCTGGGTTTCATGTCCTTCTTCACCAAGGCGGTATGCCAGGCCCTCAAGGCCTATCCGTTGGTGAACGCCAGCATCGAGGGACGCGACGTGGTTTATCACGATTTCTATGATGTCGGCGTGGCGGTCAGTTCCGAGCGGGGCCTGGTGGTGCCGATACTGCGCAACGCCGACCGCCTGTCGTTTTCGGAAATCGAGAAGCAGATCGCCGACTTCGGTCGTCGCGCCAACAGCCTGGAACTCACCCTGGAGGAGATGGAGGGGGGCACCTTCACCATTTCCAACGGCGGCGTGTTCGGCTCCCTGCTTTCCACCCCCATCCTCAACCCGCCCCAGTCCGGCGTCCTCGGCCTGCACAAGATCCAGGACCGGCCCATCGCCGAAAACGGCCAGGTGGTCATCCGCCCCATGATGTACGTAGCCTTGAGTTACGACCATCGCATCATCGACGGCCGTGACGCGGTGAGTTTCCTGCGCACGGTGAAGGACGCGCTGGAGGACCCGGCGCGGTTGCTGCTGGAACTGTGATTCGTCGGCGGGAAGGACGGGTTGGCGGCTTTATCGCGTAACCCGACAACCCCTACATCCGCGGCGTGCTG
>CAIXFP010000334.1 GCA_903918705.1 uncultured Pseudomonadota bacterium | reverse complement strand
CGTAGGAGGATTGCGGATCGGCCGACTTGCGGGCTTCCAGCGTGTCTGCGAGGCGGTTCAGGATGTCAGACAAGCGGGACTCCGTCATGCCCAGATGATGCCGTAGGTTGAACAAAGCGTTGCGAGCCCAACGAGCCGCAATATTGAACACGCTGCGCTTTGCCCAATCCACGGGTATGCGGATATTCGCCTGCGCGGGAATGACGGCTGGCGCTCATTTCTTGTAGATCTCGTGGGGATCTTTAAGGACCGGGTCAACCGCGTTCCACTGGCCGTCCTCCAGTTTCTGAAAAAAACAGCTACGCCGACCGGTATGGCAGGCAATGCCGCCGGATTGCTCGATCTTCAGCAGGACCACGTCCTCGTCACAATCCAGGCGGATTTCCCGGACCTTCTGGGTATGTCCGGATTCCTCGCCCTTGTGCCACAACTTCTTGCGGGAGCGCGACCAATACACCGCCTCGCCCAGTTCCACAGTCTGTTTCAGTGCCTCCCGATTCATCCAGGCCACCATCAGAATGTCGCCGGTTTGTGCGTCCTGAGCGATGGCCGGAACCAGACCGTCCGCGGACCAGTTGACCTTGTTCAACCACGTCTCGCCGCTCACAGCCGCACCTCGATTCCCTGTTGCTGCATATGTATTTTTGCTTGTTCCACTGTGTACTCACCAAAATGAAAAATGCTCGCGGCCAACACGGCATCCGCGCCGCCGAATTTCACACCATCCGCCAGGTGCTGAAGATTTCCGACGCCGCCGCTGGCGATGACCGGAATATCCACCGCATCGGAAATCGCCCGGGTCAGGTTCAAATCGAAGCCGATCTTGGCGCCGTCCCGATCCATGCTGGTGAGCAGGATTTCGCCCGCGCCCAGGCTTTGCATCTTCCTCGCCCATTCCACAGCGTCCAGGTCGGTGGGCTTGCGTCCGCCGTGGGTAAAAATTTCCCATTGCGGCCGCGCGCCCCACACCGTCTGTTTGGCGTCGATGGCCACCACGATGCACTGGGAGCCGAAACGGTCGGAGCAATCCTTCACCAATTGCGGGTTGAACACCGCGGCGGTGTTGATGGACACCTTGTCCGCACCGGCGTGCAACAGGCGCCGCACGTCCTCCACCGCGCGCACTCCGCCGCCCACCGTGAGGGGGATGAACACCTGGGCGGCCACCGCCTCGATGATGTGCAGGATCAGGTCGCGGTTGTCGGAGGTAGCGGTGATGTCGAGGAAGGTCAGTTCGTCGGCGCCCTGCTCGTCGTAGCGGCGGGCGATTTCCACCGGATCGCCGGCGTCGCGCAGGTTGACGAAATTGACCCCCTTCACCACGCGGCCGGCGGTCACGTCGAGGCAGGGAATGATGCGTTTGGCAAGGGGCATGGAGGGGTCGGGGGTGATGCGTTATTTATTGCCGCACAACTCGTCGGCCAAAGCCTGGGCGGCAGTGAAGTCCAATGTGCCTTCGTAGATGGCGCGGCCGGTGATGGCGCCCATGATGCCTTCGTGCTGCACCGCGCAGAGGCGCTTCACGTCCTCCAGATTGGTCAGGCCACCGCTGGCGATCACCGGGATGGTCAAGGCCTGGGCCAGACGCACGGTGGCTTCGATATTGACGCCGGAGAGCATGCCGTCGCGGCCGATGTCGGTGTAGACCACCGATTCCACGCCATAGTCTTCGAAGCGGCGGGCCAGATCGATGACGTCATGCTTGGTCACCTTCGACCAGCCTTCCACCGCCACCTTGCCGTCCTTGGCGTCCAGGCCGACGATGATGTGGCCGGGGAAGGCGGTGCAGGCGTCGTGCAGGAAGCCGGGGTTTTTTACCGCCGCGCTGCCGATGATGACGTAGGTGATGCCATCGTCCAGGTAGCGCTCGATGGTATCCAGGTCGCGGATGCCGCCACCCAGTTGCACCGGAATCTCGTCGCCGAGTTCATCG
>CAIXFP010000333.1 GCA_903918705.1 uncultured Pseudomonadota bacterium | reverse complement strand
GCGAGGCGCCGGCGCTACACCTCTTCCTTTACGCCGGTCGCCTGACCATGTTCCCCATCCATCTCGACGACCTGCGCTTCACCCCCAACGGCCGCCCGGTGCTGGCCGGCGTCGACCTGACCCTGGACGGTGAGGGCATCACCCTGGTGCTGGGGCCCAACGGCGCGGGCAAGAGCGTGCTGCTGCGCATGCTGGCGGGCCTGGAGCGGCCGGACGGTGGCGGCATCGCCTGGAATGGCGGCGGCGCGCCGGCGGGGCGCATCGCCATGATGTTCCAGCAGCCGGCGCTGCTGCGCACCAGCGTCGCCGCCAACGCCGCCCTGGGCCTCAAGCCCCTGGGACTGTCAAGGGCCGAAGTGCAGCAACGGGTGGGCGATGTCCTGCAGCGGGTGGGTCTCGCCCACCGCGCGGCGGACCCGGCCCGGCAACTCTCCGGCGGCGAGCGCCAGCGTCTGGCCCTGGCCCGGGCCTGGGCGGTGCGGCCGCGCCTGCTGCTGCTGGACGCGCCCACCGCCGCCCTGGACCCCACCGCCACCGAGGCGGTGGAACAGATCGTGCGGGAGATCCGCACCGATGGCGCCAAAATCATCATGACCACCCACAACCTGGGCCAGGCCATGCGAATATCCGACGACATCGTATTCATCGAGGCGGGACGGGTGCGGGAACATACGCCCTCGGTCCGCTTCTTTTCCCGGCCTCAATCCCACGAGGCCAGACTTTTCATGCAAGGAGAATTGCCGTGGCGACTCGCTTTTCCCGACTCTTCCGAGGACTGATCCTGAGCACCGTGCTGGCGGCGGCCACTGCCCCGGCGGACGATTCGTTCGTGCTGGCTTCCACCACCTCCACCCAGCAATCCGGCCTGTTCGGCCACATCCTGCCCCTGTTCACGGCCAGGACCGGAATCCAGGTCAAGGTGGTGGCCCTGGGCACCGGCCAGGCCCTGGACACCGGCCGCCGCGGCGATGCCGACGCGCTGCTGGTGCACGACCGGCCCGCCGAGGACAAGTTTGTGGCGGAAGGCTGGGGGGTGGATCGTCGCGACGTGATGTACAACGATTTCGTCCTGGTGGGGCCCAAGGCTGACCCCGCCAAGGTCCGCGCCAGCGGCGACGTGATCGACGCCTTTCGGCGCATCGCCGCGGCCGGCGCGCCCTTCGTCTCGCGCGGCGACAAGAGCGGCACCAACGCGGCGGAATTGCGTTTCTGGAAAATCGCCGGGATCGATCCCAAGGCCCACTCCGGCTACAAGGACGCCGGCACCGGCATGGGCCCTACTCTCAACATGTCCGCCGCTCTGGGTGCCTACACCCTGTCCGACCGGGGCACCTGGCTGAACTTCAGGAACCGCCAGGATCTGGAAATCGTGTACGCCGGCGACCGCCGCCTGTTCAATCCCTACGGCGTCATGCTGGTGAACCCGGCCAGGCATCCCCACGTGAAAAAGGATTTGGCCATGAAATTCATCGACTGGCTCACCGGCACCGACGGCCAGGCTGCCATCGCCGGCTACAAGATCAACGGTGAGCAGTTGTTCTTCCCCGACGCGAAACGCGAGGCCAAGCCATGAGTGACCCTTCCGGCTGCGCTGGCTCCGAGGCCGCCCTCTCCGTCGCCCAGGCCCGCGCCATCCTGCTCTCCAGCGTCGCCCCGGTGGCGGGCTGGGAGAGCGTGCCGCTCCGCTCCGCCCTCGGTCGCGTGCTTTACCGCGACGTGGTGGCCCCGTTCGACGTGCCGGCCCATGACAACTCGGCCATGGACGGCTACGCCGTGCGGGCGGCGGATCTCACGGGGGAGGCCACCCGCCTGGCCGTGGTGGGCACCGCCTATGCCGGCGGCGCCTTCTCCGGCGTGGTGGGGCCGGGCCAGGCGGTGCGGGTGATGACCGGCGCGGTGCTGCCGCGCGGCGCCGATTCCATCGTCGTGCAGGAGGCTGCGCGGCTGGACGGCGCGGCGGTGATCCTGCCCGCCGCGCAGCGGGTGGGCCAGCATGTGCGCCGCGCCGGCGAGGACCTGGCCGCGGGCAAGCCAGCTCTGCTGGCCGGCAAGCGCATCGGCCCGGCGGAACTGGGCCTGATGGCCTCCCTGGGCTACGCGGAGGTGGCGGTACGCCGCCGCCCGCGCATCGCCTTTTTCTCCACCGGCGACGAACTGGCTTCCATCGGCCGCCCCCTGGGGCCCGGCGAGGTCTACGACAGCAATCGCTACACCCTGTTTGGCGCGCTGACCCGGTTGGGCGTGGACATTCTCGACCTGGGCGTGGTGCGGGACGATCCGGCCGCCCTGGAGCAGGCCTTCGCGGAAGCCGCCGCCCAGGCCGACGCCATCCTCACCACCGGCGGCGTCTCGGTGGGGGAGGCGGATTACGTCAAGGACATCATGGCCCGCCAGGGCGAGGTGCGCTTCTGGAAGATCGACATCAAGCCGGGCCGCCCCATGGCCTTCGGCAAGCTGGGCGACGCCTGGCTGTTCGGCCTGCCCGGCAACCCGGTGGCGGTGCTGGTGAGCTACTACCAGATCGTGCTGGACGCCCTGGTGCGGCTCCAGGGCGTGGATCCCCTGCCGCCCCGTCCCAGCTTCCGGGTGTCTTGCGCCGACGCCATCCGCAAGCTCACTGGCCGCCGCGAATTCCCGCGCGGTGTGCTGTTCCAGGAGGACGGCCAGTGGCGCGTGCGCCTGACCGGCAACCAGGGCTCCGGTGTGTTGCGCTCCATGGTGGAGGCCAACTGCTTCATCGTCCTGCCCGAGGGCGGCACCAGCGTGGCGGCGGGCGATCTGGTGGAAGTGCAGCCGTTCGAGGGGATGGTGTGAAGTTCTTCGCCTGGCACACGGAGGGGCCGAGGGGGATTTGACCCGCCTCCCTCGCGCCAACCGCCGCAAATCCCCTAACCCGTTGAGTAGGGGGGAGACTAACCCGCTACCAGACGAGTACTCATGAACGACCGCCAACTCATCCGTTACAGCCGCCACATCCTGCTGCCCCAGATCGACCTGGCCGGGCAGGAGCAGCTGCTGGCCGGCCACGTGCTGCTCATCGGCGCCGGCGGCCTCGGCTCTCCCGCCAGCCTGTACCTGGCTTCCGCCGGAGTGGGACAGCTCACGATCTGCGACGGCGACACGGTGGACCTCACCAATCTGCAACGCCAGATCGTGCATCGGGAAGCCACGGTGGGTGTCAACAAGGCGGAATCGGCGCGCCGGGCGCTGGCCGAGATCAATCCGGACTGCCGGGTCACCACGGTGGAGCACCGGGTCGGTGAGGCGGAACTGATGGAGCGGGTGGCGCAAGCGGATGTGGTGGTGGACGCCTGCGACAACTTTGCCACCCGCCATGCGGTCAATCGCGCTTGCGTGGCCTTGAAAAAGCCTCTGGTGAGCGGCGCGGCGATCCGTTTCGCCGGCCAGCTCGCGGTGTTCGATCTGCGCAGCGACGAATCGCCCTGCTACCACTGCCTGTTTCCGGACACCCAGGCCGAGGGCGAGGAACGCTGCGCGACCATGGGCGTGTTCGCACCCTTGACCG